>CAMDMO010000001.1 GCA_945902255.1 Rickettsia typhi
TTCACTCATCAAACCATAAGCCACAATAATCACAAGATCTCCAACCTGCACTAATCTAGCAGCGGCGCCATTGACTTTAATTTCACCACTACCCGCTTTTGCTGCAATCGCATAAGTTGTAAAACGCTGACCATTACTAATATTTAAGACATCAACTTGCTCATTTAATAAAATTCCCGAAGCTTTTAGCAAATTAGTATCAATTGAAATCGAGCCTTCATAATTTATATCAGCCTGAGTTACGGTTGCGCGATGAATTTTGGCGCGCATCATGGTTAATTGCATATCTTTGTAATTTGATTTACCAAGTCAGGATTTAACAAGGTCGATATATCGCCTAAATTTTCGTCTTTTGTAACGATTTTTTTCAAAATTCGGCGCATAATTTTACCAGAACGAGTTTTTGGTAAGTCGGGAACTATATAGATCTTATCTGGCTTTGCAATAGCGCCAATTTGATCTCTGATGATTTCTATTATTTCATTTTCAATATTTTTTTGCGGCATTTTTAAAATTACAAAGGCACAAATTGCCTCACCTTTAATTTCATGCGGCACGCCAATTACCGCAGATTCCACTACTGCCTCGTGTGAATTAATTGCATTTTCAATTTCTGCCGTGCCTAAGCGATGTCCTGAGACTTTAATCACATCATCAACGCGACCAATTATGCGATAAAGTCCGTTTTCATCTCTAAATGCGCCGTCTCCAGCAAAATAATGATTTGGAAAATTTTGATAATAAGTTTTAAAGAATTTTTCCCTATCGCCCCAAATTCCGCGCGCCATGCTTGGCCACGGCTGTTTGAAGCATAAATTTCCAACTTTATTATTTTCTAAAATTTCATTTCCCTCATCATCAAATAAAACCGGAACAATTCCTGGAAGCGGTAATCCAGCATAAGAAGGCTTGCTTTGAGTTACTCCCGCCATTGAGGAAAGCATTATGCCACCAGTTTCAGTTTGCCACCAAGTATCAACAATTGGACATTTTTTTTGACCAATTTTTTCAAAATACCATTGCCAAGCCTCTTCATTTATTGGCTCTCCAACGCTTCCCAAAACTTTTAGAGATGATAAATCATAGCCTTCAGCAAATTCATCGCCCTTTTGCATCAAGCTTCTAATAGCGGTTGGCGCGGTATAAAAAATATTTACTTTATGTTTTTCAATTATTTGCCAAAATCGTGATGCCGTAGGATAAGTTGGAATTCCTTCAAACATTACAATTGTTGTGCCACATAAAAGTGGACCATAAACTAAATAAGAATGTCCTGTGATCCAGCCAATATCAGCACTGCAGAAAAATATATCATCTTTTTTTGCCTGAAACACATTTTGAAAAGAATAAGCGGCGTAAGTCATATAGCCTGCGGTGCTATGTAAAATGCCCTTCGGCTTACCGGTAGATCCAGAGGTGTAGAGAGTAAAAAGCGGATGCTCTGCATCAATTACTGATGCTTCACAGAATTTAGGAAATTTTTTTATTTCATCTTGCCAAATTGTAATCTTAGCTTTGTTTGCGCTAATAAATTGCGCCTCTTCATCTCTGCGATATAAAATAATATTTTCAACTAACTCGCATTCTGCAATTGCTTCTTTGGCAATTTCAAAAAGTTCAATTTTTTTATCACCACGAAAAAGTAAATCGGAAGTGATTAATGTTTTTGCGCCAGAATCTTTGATTCTTCCAGCTAAAGCATTGGCAGAAAATCCGGCAAAAACCACCGAATGAACCGCGCCAATTCTAGCGCAAGCAAGCATTGCAACTATGGCTTGCGGAATCATTGGCATATAAATAACAACTCGATCACCATATTTTATGCCGCTTGCAAGTAGTAAATTAGCGAATTGACAGGTTTGTTCAAAAAGTTGTTTATAGGTAATATTTTGGCTTTTTTCACTTGGGTTATTCGCCTCCCAGATTATAGCAATTTTATCGCTGGGCTCACTTAAATAGCGATCTAAACAGTTATAAGTTATATTAGTTTTTCCATCTTCAAACCACGCAATTTCTCCACGCGATAAATCACAATTCATAATTTCTTTTGACTTATGAAACCAAAAGAAATTATCAATAATTTCACCCCAAAAACTTTTTGGATCAGCAATTGATGCTTGATATTGCTGGTTGTAATCGCTTTTTGATTTTATGTGAAACATATTTATTAAATATAATAATCAATTTCATGCTTCTTTTTCTTAACTTCTTTTGCAATTTCTGCAACCATAACTTTATTTGCATCTAAATCTTCAATTATGATTGCGCCC
Source organism: Rickettsia typhi (assembly GCA_945902255.1). Taxonomy (GTDB): domain Bacteria; phylum Pseudomonadota; class Alphaproteobacteria; order Rickettsiales; family UBA1997; genus UBA2645. The sequence continues at coordinate 2,271 of CAMDMO010000001.1, forward strand.
GGTCCAACTTTAGCCCCTTCACCAATTACAATTGGACCTAAAATTTTTGCTCCCGCGCCAATTACCACATCATTTTCGATTGTTGGATGGCGTTTAATTTTAGCAATTGATCTGCCGCCCAAAGTAACGCCTTGGTAAATTGTAACATTATCTCCAATCACTGCGGTTTCGCCAATTACAACACCAAAACCGTGATCAATAAATAAATTTTTACCAATTTTTACTTTGGGATGAATTTCAATTCCAGTTAAAATTCTGCTAATATGGGCAATTAAACGCGGTAAAATTGGCACATTTTTTTTTACCAAAAAATGACTAATTCTATGAAATAAAACCGCGTGAACTCCCGGATAGCAAAGAATTATCTCTAGATAACCATTTGCCGCCGGATCTTTCTTTTTTATATTTTCAAGAAATTCTATTTTCATTATTATCCTGTAATATGCTCAAATAACACCGAAGATAAATAGCGCTCGCCATATGATGCCAAAATAAATACTATTAACTTTCCTGCATTTTCTGGTCTTTTAGCAATTTCTAAAGCGGCATAAACAGCGGCACCTGAAGAAATTCCGGATAAAATACCTTCTTTTAGTGCTAAAGCTCTAGCATTTGCAATTGCATCTTCATTTGAAACGGTAAAAATTTCGTCAATCAAACTAGTATCCAAAATTGATGGAATGAAGCCAGCGCCAATTCCTTGAATTTTGTGAGGACCCGCTTGACCACCAGATAAAACTGGACTTGCTGAAGGTTCAACCGCAACAATTTTAAGATTTGGATTTCTTTTCTTTAACACCGAAGCAATACCTGTAATGGTTCCTCCAGTTCCAACGCCAGAAACTAAAATATCAATTTTACCATCAGTATCGCGCCAAATTTCTTCTGCGGTAGTTTTTTGATGAATTTCCACATTTGCTTGATTAGAAAATTGTTGCAAAATTACTGAATCTTTAATTTCAGCTTTAAGCTCTTCAGCTCTTGCAATTGCGCCTTTCATACCTTTTGCGCCTTCAGTTAAAACCAATTCCGCACCATAGGCTTTAAGTAATTTACGACGCTCTAGCGACATGGTTTCTGGCATAGTTAAAATCAATCTATAACCTTTAATTGCAGCAACAAAAGCTAGGGCAATTCCAGTGTTTCCCGAAGTTGGTTCAATTAAAACTGTTTTTCCAGGCGTAATTAAACCTTGTTTTTCCGCTGCTTCAACCATGGCAGAACCAGCTCTATCTTTAACTGAATTAGTTGGATTATAATATTCCAATTTTGCCACTACCGTAGCCTTTGATTGATTCATACGATTAATTTGAACTAGCGGCGTATTGCCAACTAACTCGATTAGATTTTTTGCTATTTTCATTTTTTCTCCTTTTTTAATTATTAAAGAAGAAAAGGGGTCAGACCCCTTTTCTAAAAAAGGGGTCTGACCCCTTTTTGTTAAATCGTGAAATCGATATTTTTATTACCGAAATATTTTTTAACCAATTGCGATAATTCTAGTAAAAATTCCTCTTGTTGATCCTTAGCCTTATCTTGTTTCGGCAGGAAATTTGAAATCACACCACATGCCACCGTTTCATTGTTATTTTTATCAATTAATAAAAATGAACCAGTGTTTTTATTGCTTTTAAATAAATCAAAAGCAGTTTCTTGCGAAATTGATAAATTTACATTAGCAATTTGATTTAAAATAATTGTTTCATGCTGATATTGCTTAGGATCATCAACATTGGCTAAATTGTTAATATCAATAATGTGATTAATATTATTCACCTTAGCGCGCAAATAATTATGGTTAATTTTAATCAAATATTCTTTTGATTCTTTTGTGATAAATTCATCCGCACTGAACCAAATTAAGTAAGAGCTGAAGTGATTAGCAAAATATGGGCGATTGTCAGAATTAACCACCAAACCACCGCGATCTAAGTCAACATCACGATCTAAAACAATTGAAATTGAACTGCCAAAATTTGCATTTTTAGCTTCTTTTTCTGAGTGAATAATTTTAGTAATTTTAGCCGATTCTTTTGCCGGATAAACCATAATCTCTTCACCAACTCTAAGATCTCCACTAGATAAGAGTCCTTGATAATATCTTTTATTTTCGTGCTTTGCCAAACCTTGCACTTGAAAACGCGTTAATTCTTGGCTTTGCGGCTTGGTTTCAACTTCTAATAAATAATCGATAATTGTTTTACCGCTATACCAAGAAATTTTATTACTTTTTTCTACAATATTATCACCAAGCATTGCAACTATTGGCACGAAATAAATATTTTCAAAACCTAAATCAGCAGTTTTTTCTAAATAAGTTTTACGAATATTATCAAAAACATCGTAATCAAAATTCACTAAATCCATTTTATTAACCGCTAAGATCACATTTTTTATTCCAAAAAGATGTGCAATATAACTATGTCTAATGGTTTGGGTTTTTACACCTTTAGTTGCATCAACCAAAATAATTATAATATCACTATTTGCTGCAGCCACCGCCATATTTCTAGTATATTGCTCATGCCCTGGAGCATCTGCAATAATGAATTTTTTACCTCTATGAGAAAAATAACGGTAAGCAACATCGATAGTAATTTTTTGCGCTCTTTCCGAAGTTAGACCATCTAAAAAAAGTGAAAAATCTAGGTCGCCATCAAATGATTTATCGGTTGATTTTTTTACCTCTTCAATTTGATCTTGATAAAGTGAATCAGTGTCATGAAGCAGCCTTCCAATTAGAGTAGACTTGCCATCATCAACATTTCCTGCAGTTAAAAATTTTATAATTTCTTGTGACATGTTTTTTTCAATTTTATTAAAAGGGGTCAGACCCCTTTTGTTGAAAAGGGGTCTGACCCCTTTTGCGGTTTTAGAAATATCCTTCCAATTTTTTCTTTTCCATCGAGCCAGACTGATCTTTATCAATTAGTCTTCCTTGCCTTTCTGAAAATTTACTTTTTTTCATTTCCGCAATAATTTCATCAATATTACTTGCCTCAGATTCAATGGCGCCACTGAGTGGATAACATCCTAAAGTTCTAAATCTAACTTTTTTAATTTCTGGTTTTTGTCCATTTAAAGGCAGTCGGTTATCATCGACCATAATTAGAGTTCCATCGCGCTCAACCACTGGTCTTGGTGCAGAAAAATAAAGCGGCACAACCTCAATTTCTCTTTCTTTAATATATTCCCAAACATCAAGCTCGGTCCAGTTCGATAAAGGAAAAACGCGCATCGATTCTTTATCGTTAATTTTGCAATTAAATAAATTAAACATTTCTGGCTTTTGCATTTTTGGATCCCAGTTATGAAACTGATTTCTAAAAGAAAAAATTCTCTCTTTAGCGCGAGATTTTTCTTCGTCCCTGCGCGCGCCACCCAAAGCCATATCAAAACCATGCTCGTCAAGAGCTTGTCTTAAACCTTCGGTTTTCATAATATCGGTGTAAACCTTGCGCTGTAAACCAAATGGCGTAATATCTTCTTTTGCGCCACGAGGATTAACATGAACAATCAGATCAAGTCCAAATTTTTCTGCCTGATATTTTCTAAATTTAATCATCTCTTGAAATTTCCAAGTTGTATCAACATGCAAAACCTTTACTGGCGGTTTTGCTGGATAAAAACTTTTAAGCAAAAGATGTAATAAAACTGAAGAATCTTTACCAATTGAATAAAGCAAAACCGGATTTTTAAATTCCGCCACCGCTTCGCGAATTATGTAAATAGACTCTTCTTCAAGCATTTGTAAATATTTGCTAACCATAAATCTCCCTTAAAATAAAATCGCCAAAAGTCTCGTTGGCAGCGCGTTTTTTAGAATAATCGCCTAAAAATTTATCCAACTCATTTAGAATATCGCCCTCTTCTAAATCTTCTTTGTAAAGCCTGTTTAAGCGATTTCCTAAGCGATCTCCAGCCAAATAAAGATTGTATTTTCCAAGCGCTTTTCCAACAAGACCAATTTCTGCCAAATAAGGTCTGCCACAACCATTTGGGCAACCCGTCATTCTTATGCTAATTGGATCTTGGCTTAAGTTATATTTTTCCAAAATCACTTCGATTTTTGTAATTAAACTTGGTAAATATCTTTGCGCTTCCGCTAAAGCTAACGAGCAAGTGTTAAGCGCCACGCAAGCAATAGAATCGGCAAGAATTGGTGAAATGCCGTCATTATTAATATTATATTTTTGGAAGATTTTTTCGACCTGCGATTTATTTTTTTCAACAATATCAGAAATAATAATATTTTGATTATTGGTGAAACGAAAATTCGCTAAATTATTTTGCGCAACTTCTCTAAAAGCTTTTTTTAATTGTTGTTTTTGACTATCGTAAACTCGACCATTTTCAACAAATAAACCATAATGATAATTACCAAGATAATCTTGCTTCCAGCCATAATAATCGCCGCGTTTATCGAATTTAAATTCTTTGGTTTTTTCCAATTTAAATCCGAGTCTTTTTTCAAATTCTTCCACAAACCATGCAACTCCATATTTTGCGATAGTATATTTGAAGCGAGACTGTTTTCGCTCTTCGCGATTTCCAAAATCTCTTTGAATAGTTAAAATTTGGTAAGTCGCATCTAAAATTTTATCTTTTGCGATAAATCCAATTACATCGCCAAGTCTTGGATAAGTGTCCGCATTGCCATGAGTGGCGCCCATTCCGCCGCCAACCGAAACATTAAATCCTTGCAAAACACCATTTTGAATTATCGCAATTAAACCAATATCGTGAGCGTAAACATCCACATCATTATCCGGCGGAATTGCAATTACGATTTTAAATTTTCTTGGCAAATAAGTTTTACCATAAAGCGGCTCCACCTCTTCAACGCCGGCAATTTGCTCTTGATCCAACCAAACCTCGTGATAAGCATTGGTTTTTGGCAATAAATATTCGCTGATTTTTTTACTAAATTCATAAACTTCATCATAAGCAGAATTTTGCGCAATCGCCACTGAAGCCATAACATTGCGATTTACATCGCCGCAAGCCGCAATTGAATCAAGTCCGTGATTCATAAACCAAGCAATTGTTGGTTTTAATTTTGACTTAATCACGCCATGTAATTGCACGGTTTGTCTGGTAGTAATTTTTATCGTTCCCGTTGAATTGTGTTCAGCAATTTCATCAATTGCCAACCATTCTTTTGCAGAAATTTTTCCGCCAGCAATTCTTAAGCGAAGCATAAAAGAGTAAAGTTTTTCTAACTTTTTTTCTGCCCTCTCCTCTCTGCGATCACGATCATCTTGCTGATAAATTCCGTGAAATTTTATCACCGTTTGATCATCTTCCGAAATTGCTCCCGTAATAGGATCAGCAAGGCTTTGTGCTAGAGTTCCGCGAAGATAATTACTATTTATTTTAATTTGTTCTACTTTGCTCATTTTCTTGTTAATTAAATTAATAAACATCTCGCAAATATCTATCTTGCTCAATCAAGTTTGATAAATATTCTTGCGCCTGTTCTCTATTTTTATTTCCCTCATTTTCTATTACCTCAAGCAGTGAATTTTCAACATCGCGCGCCATGTTTTCTTTATCGCCGCAAACATAAAAATAAGCGCCATTTTCTAACCACTGATATAATTCTTTGGCATTTTCTTTGATGCGATCTTGCACATAAATTTTTTCTTTTTGATCTCTTGAGAAAGCCACCGACATCTTGGAAAGCAGCCCAGATTCTAAATGCGCTTGCCATTCAATCTGATATAAAAAATCACTTTGAAAATTTCTTTCACCAAAAAATAACCAATTTTTTCCACTCGCATTGCGATAATTTCTTTCTGCTAAAAAGGCGCGAAATGGCGCAACTCCTGTTCCAGGACCAACCATTATAATATCTTGATCGTCTTTAGGTAATTTAAATTGGCGATTTTTGCTAATGTAAAATTTAATTTTAGAGCCAACTTGCAAATGCGCCAAATGGCCAGAAAATAAGCCTTCAACCTCTTTTCCATCTTTATCAATATAGCGCAAAACCGAAACCGTTAAATGAACTTCGCTACCATGCTCATTTAATGAAGAAGCAATAGAATAAAGGCGTGGGGTAATTTTTCCCTCAACTTTCAACTCTTCATTTTCAAATAAAATTCCAACTGAATCACCAGCTTCATAATGCAAATCATCCGCGCCAGATGCAGCAATTTCAATATGCCTAGTTTCTTTTGAAGAACCCACATCATTAAGATTAATGTTAGCTAAAATTTCACCAACAAATTGATTTTGTCCAGATTTGGCCGGTTTAATATTTTGAACCGAAGCAATTGCGCCGCCTTCTGCAAAAGCTGCTGAAACTTGGGCATAAACTTGATTAATTGAATTTTCAAAATCTAAATCTAAATCAATTCTTGGCGCTAATTTTTTTGCATTTAATTTTTCTAACCTTAAATCAATATCTTTTCCTGATTGGCAAAATAGCGGGTAGTTAGTGTCTCCAAGCGCAATTACAAAATAATTTAAATTTTTTAAATCCAATTCATTTTGATTAATATATTCGTAAAATTTTTTTCCAGATTGTGGAATTTCACCTTCGCCATGAGTGCTTGCAATTATCAGTAAATTTTTTTCTTTCACTAAATCGGTAAAGCGATATTGCTCAACTGATTTTAACTTAGAATTAGAGCCTTCTGCCTTTAATTTTTTAGCTATTTCTGAAGCTAAAAATTTTGAATTTCCAGTTTCCGTGATATATAAGATTGTTAAATCTTTAACTATTTTATTATTAGAAATCGCAGATATTTCTTCCGCTACAAGACCAGCTAAATATCCGCTAACCCAAGCAATTTCAGGCTTGGTAAGGCTTGTAATAAATTGATCTAATATTTGTTTTTTTTCTTTATTTAGCATATTTCATTTATTTAACTTACAATTTATACGATATTAAAACTTATGCCGCGACGAGATGGACTGGCTTACGCAACCGCGCCCTCACCTTTATTTACGCCTTATGTAACCCACATTCTTTTTTCAAATCACTTTCCCACCACCACCTGCCCGCTCTCACATCTTCATCCGATGCAACAGCTCTAGTGCAAGGTTCGCAACCAATTGACTTATAGCCTTTTTTATAAAGCTCATTAAAGGGCACGCGATTTTTTTCAATATATTCCCAAACCTCTTTTTCGCTTAACTCAAGCAAAGGATAAAATTTAATAAGCGCAAAACCTTCGTCTTTTTCAAAAAAATCTTTTTGACCACGAAGTGAAGAATGCTCTTTTCTAACCCCGCTAATCCAAAGATTTTTTCTTTTTAAAGCGCGCTTCAAAGGCTCTACCTTCCTTATTTGGCAACATTTTAAACGCAATTCTAGATTTTTATAAAAAGGATTGATCCCTTCTTGTGAAATAAATTCTTTTAACTCTTTTTCAGCGGGATAATAAGCAGTAATTTTTAGCGGATATTTATCTAAACTATTTTGCCATACTTCATAAGTTTCTTTCGGCAAGCGCCCTGTATCAAGAGTAAAAACCGTAATTGGCAATTTATTTTGAGCGATAAAATCAAAAATCACCTGATCTTCAATGCTAAAACTGGTGGAAAAAACAATATCTTCAAAAACAGACGAAACAAATTTTAGCCTCTCTTGCCAATTTAAATTTTTTGTTTGCTTCAATAGTTGACTAATTTCCATGCTCACCTCCAATTTTTTGAAAATAAACACCATCTAAATTTTCTTCGCGCCATTTATGACCTAAATTTACTACATCACCAATAATAGCAAGCGATGGGGAGGTAAATTTTTTCTCACCAAATTCTTTAGAAAAATTTTGAATTGAGCTAATATAAGTTTTTTGATAAGGTGTTGTCGCTTGCTCAATTATCGCAATTGGTGTATCAGATTTTTTACCAAATTTAACTAGATTTTGCGTGATTTCTAACAAGTTATGAGATGACATATAAAACACTAAGCTATCATCACTTTTCGCCAAATCTCTCCAATAATCTTCGCTCTCAAAATCTTGTTTATACATCGCTAAAAATCTTACCGATTTATTTGAATTTCTTGAAGTTAGAGGAATTCCAGCATAAGCTGCTGCACCAGATGCCGCAGTAATTCCCGGTACTACTTGATATGGAATATTTAAATCAATAATTGCGTCAATTTCTTCACCCAAATGAGCAAAAATTCCAGCATCTCCACCTTTTAGGCGCGCCACCACATTGCCTTTTAGCGCATATTCTCTAATCAATAAATTAATTTCTTCTTGTTGATATAAATGCTTATCGCGGGTTTTTCCTACATTAATTTTTATCGCATCTTTTCTTGCATAATTTAAAATTTCCGGCGAAACCAAGCGGTCATAAAGCACAATATCAGCTTTTGACAATAACTTAATTGCTTTAAGAGTAATTAATTCTGGATCACCCGGTCCGGCACCAATAAAATAAACCGCCGCCTCTTTTTTATTTTGAGAATTTTCTAATTTATCTTCTAATAATTTTTGTGCTTTTTGCAAATTTCCAATCAACACTTCTTCAGCGATTACGCCATCAATTACTTCTTGCCAAAACAATCTTCTCGCCTGCAAATTGTTTAATTTTTCTTTTACTAATTTTTTATTTTGCGCCAAAAATTCACTTAATAATGGTAAATTTTCTGGCAATAATTTTTGCAATCTTTGTTTTAAAACTCGCGCCAAAACAGGCGAAACCCCTGAAGTTCCAATAGATAAAATAACTTCACCGCGCTTAATATTTGCACCAAAAATAAAATTAGAAATATCTGGATCATCCACTGCATTAATTAGCTTATTTTGCAATTTAGCATCTTGTGAAATTTCTTGATTCACCTTTTTATCATCAGTTGCCGCAACAATAATATCAACTTGTGATAAATATTTTTTATCGTAAGAATCTTTGATTAATTTAATACGATTTTCTTTTGCTAAATTCTCAATTTGAGGATTAATTTTTTCACCGATCACCAAAATATTATCGCTAAACTCTAAAATGGTATCTAACTTCGCTAAAGCAATATTTCCAGCTCCAACAACTAAAAACCTAATGTTACTAACATTTAAAAATAATGGAAAATACATATTTGATGAACTGCAAATTTAAAATAAAAACAAGAAGAAAAGACAACTAACAACAATTAGCAGCAACAACAGCAAGCAGCAAAAGACGGCATGAACAACCCAGCGTGAGAAGCTAGGTTAACAGCATTTTTATGATTTTTGTATGATAAAAAACTATCCACTTTTTTTACAAAAAAATTAAGGAAGAGCCAGATTGTGCCTCTTTTTCTTTAAAGAATCAACTAATTATTTTTTCTTATACCATTCCAACTAATCCAAGTGTCGGCAAATAAAAGTGATGTTCGCCTTAATCCACCGCAAAACCACTCTCAACTAAGATCTTTCTAGCTTTATCGGTTTTTAAAAATTTTAAGAATTCTCGCGCAATTTCCATATTATCTCCAGCAATTACCAGCGCTTGATAAAAAATATTCTGACCCTTTGTTTTAGATAAAATTTTAAGATCTGACTTACTTTTAATCTGACTTGCAAATAATATAGCGTAGTATTCAGGATTGTCTTTGATGATAGTAATAATCGGAGTTTTATCCTCCACCAATTTATTTAAAAGCTTTAAATCACTAAAGTTAAATTTACTAATAAAATCATTGCCAAATTTACCAGAAGAATTTCCTTGATGATCTAAGATTAGAGTGGATTTATTTTGATCTAAAATTTTTATTGCCTCTTCGAATGGCACTTTTCTTTCCAATAAAACTGGTAAAATTTTTGGATTATCCTTAGAGGTAACAAGTACCATCTCATCGCGCGCAATAAAACTAACATTATAAACATCCACTACACCTTTTTGACGCAGAGCCTCGACCAATCCAGAGTGAGCTGAAATAAAAACATCAGCGGGCTCTCCAGAATCAACTTCATTCATTAAATCTAGAGCTGAATTAAAATTTATTGAGACAATTACATTATTTTTTTGCGAATAAAGACGAGCGATTTTAGTCAAAGCCTGCGCCATGCTTGGCTCAGCAAAAACAGTAATGTTTCTGCTGGAAGAAGCGAAGGAGGCTTTGCTAAAAAAAACTATCGCAAAAAATAGGACGAAAAATTTTTTTAACATTTATATAACCAACATTTTTTGTCTATCTTGATCAATATCTTCAAACACTTCTTCCCAAGTTCCCGTAGTAGAAGCCTTACTATATTCAGTAACTCTATTTTCAAAAAAGTTGGTATGTTCAACACCATTTAAAATCTCGTCAAGCCATGGAAGTGGATTAATATCAATCATGTAAATATCTTTTAATCCCAATTGATTTAAGCGTCTATCTGCAATATAGCGAATATAACGCTTAACTTCGCGTGAAGTTAGGCCTTCAACATTTCCCATTTCAAAAGCAAGATCGATAAAAGCATCTTCGTAATGCACAATAGTTGCGCAAGCTTCGTAAAGACGACCTTTCAAATCTTCATCCCAAACTTCGGAGTTTTCTTGCACAAAGGTGCGAAAAAGTTTGATGATAGAATTAGTGTGCAAAGTCTCATCACGCACTGACCAAGCAATGATTTGACCCATTCCCTTCATTTTTCCAAATCTTTGAAAATTTAACAAAATAGCAAAAGAAGCGAATAGTTGCAAACCTTCTGTAAACCCACCAAACACCGCCAAAGTAGTCGCTATATCTTTATTGGTTTTAATACCAAATTTATGCATATAGTCATATTTATCTTTCATTTCCTTATATTTCATGAAAGCCTGATATTCGGTTTCCGGCATGCCAATTGTATCAAGTAAATGAGAATAAGCGGCAATGTGAACAGTTTCCATATTTGAAAATGCAGATAACATCATTTGCACTTCGATTGGCTTAAAAACTTGTGAATAATGCTTCATATAGCAGTTATTCACTTCAATATCAGCCTGAGTAAAAAAGCGAAAAATTTGCGATAATAAATTTTTTTCACCACTAGTTAGATTATGTTTCCAATCCCTAACATCGTCAGCTAAAGGAACTTCCTCTGGAAGCCAGTGAATTTGTTGTTGTTTTAACCAAGCATCATATGCCCAAGGATAGCTAAATGGCTTGTAAATTGGTTTCGCATCAAGAAGAGACATTTTATATAAAATTAAAGTTAAAAACTATATATAGTGGCAAATTCATCATCACCAACACATTATATTGTGTTTTATGTTTTTTTAATAAGCAAAATTTTTTTAATAAATATTGATTCTGCAAATTTTATAACTAGATTTTGTAACGCAAAAAAAATTTTACAATATTAATAATTAATTATTTACAAACATGTCAGTTTTAGTTGGAAAAAAAGCTCCGGATTTTACTGCTTCAGCAGTTATGCCGAATAACGAAATTAATGACAAATTCAGCTTACACGCCCATCTTAAAGGCAAAATCGCTGTATTATTCTTCTATCCACTTGATTTTACATTTGTTTGTCCTTCAGAAATTATTGCTTTTGATAATCGCTTACAAGAATTTAAAGATCGTGGCGTTGAAGTAATTGGGGTTTCTGTTGACTCAAAATTTAGCCATATCGCTTGGAAAAATACCGCAATTAATAATGGCGGAATTGGTCAAGTTCAATATATTTTAGTTTCAGATTTAACTAAACAAATTGCTCGTGATTATGATGTATTAATGGGTGAAGCGGTTGCTTTGCGCGGAACTTTTTTAATTGATCAAGAAGGTGTAGTTCGTCATCAAGTAGTGAATGACTTACCTCTTGGACGCAATATTGATGAAGCTATTCGCATGGTTGATTCTCTATTATTCTTCCAACAACATGGTGAAGTTTGCCCTGCAGGCTGGAATAAGGGTCAAAAAGGTATGAAAGCTGATGCTAAAGGCGTTGCTGAATATCTTGCTGATAATGCAAAAAAATTGTAAGCAATTTAGAGGCGCGATTTATCGTGCCTCTATTAATTTCCCACATTAAAACTTCAAAAACTTCTTTGCCATTCCAAATAAATCCACTAAAACATCTCTAATTTTTGCATCAAAGCCAATATTTTTCTTCGCCCATTCACTAACCCAAGGACGAGCCAGTTCCCACATATTTAAGTTAGGATCCAACATTACCCCAACCCCCTCAACCAAAAGTAGAGTTTTTTGCAATAATAACAACTCTGGATTGGTTGACATTTTATAATCACGAGTCATTACAATTAAGTTGGAAAGTAGTTTAGCTAAAGAGACTTCTTTAATTGAAGATCCTACAATTGTTTCGCCAATTTTTCTGCAAGATAAAGCAAGCGCGTCAACATCCGTATCTTGAGGAACAAGTCCTGCATCAACATGAATTTGAGCAACTTTTTTATAATCTTTTTGCAAAAATCCAATCAAAATCTCCGCAACCGCAAGACGAGTTTTTTTATCAATTTGCCCCATAATTCCAAAATCAACCACACCAATATCGCCATTTTTTAGTAAAAATAAATTTCCTAAATGCATGTCTGCATGAAAAAATCCATTAGCGTAAACTTGTGTAAAATAGCTATTTACAAGGTTTTGTGCGATTTGTTTTTTATCAAAACTAGAGTTTAAAATTTCTACCTGATTTGAAAATGGAATTCCATCCAACCATTCTAACACCAAAATTTTAGTGGTAGAAAATTTCCAATAAATTTCTGGAACATAAAAACCCGCCACACTTTTTAATTCTTCTTTTAAGCGAGAAGCATTAGCCGCTTCTTGCAATAAGTCTAACTCACTTTTTGAAACTTGAGATAAAAGATCGGCAATGTCAGAAAGGCTTTTTGCTAAAAACTTAGAAAAAAATGCGATAAATTTTATAATTATTTTTAAAGTTGAAATATCTCGCGCCATTATCTGCGATATTCTTGGGCGCAAAATTTTTACCGCTACAATTTTTCCATCTATTAATTTTGCCTTATGAACTTGCGCAATTGAAGCTGATGCGACTGCTTGAAAATCAAAATCTGAAAAAATTTTATCAAAATTATCACCAAATTCTTGCTTTAAAATTATTCTAACTTTTTCACTTTTAAATGACTTTATTTTGTCTTGAAAACTAGAGAGAACTTCTGCCAAATCTTGACCAACAAGATCTTGTCGAACTGATAATATTTGTCCAAGCTTGATAAATGATGGACCAGCAAATCTTAAGAAAAAATAAATCGCGCGGTTTTTATAAAAAGGATAGGCAACCAAAGAAACTATAAAGAGAATCAATAGTCGAAAAATATTTAGAATAGAAAATAACACGAATTTATTTAGTTTAACACCAAGGATATGACAAACGCCTTTTATTCAATGGCGCTTGAGATGGCTGCTGCATCACCTTGATGCACATCAACTTTGATTTGATTAAGATGAGGATCAATTCCAGCCCATCCAAATAATTTACCTAGAAGTTGCGATGTTATATTTAAAATATTCCCAGTAACCTCTTGGATTCTTGACATCACTAGCTTAAGTGCGTTCGTTGCTTCTGGAGATAATTTTAAAATCAGAGCTACTTCATCAACCGTAATGATATTTAGAGCAAACATTACCACAAAAATTGAAAATGTAGTAGAAGCAAAAATTATCGCAGTTCTAAGCGTAAGAAAGGAAAGAATATCTGGCATATATTTCATAAAATTTATAAACGATCTGACTATGAGATTTTATATAAGTTATTTTTCAAGCAAAATTTAATCTGTATTTTTAAAAAGCAAAGAAGTGTCTCCATAAGAATAGAAACGATATTTATTTTCAATTGCGTGTTTATAAATTTCAAAAGCTTTTTTCTTGCCTACAAAAGCACAAATTAACATAAATAAAGTTGATTGTGGTAAGTGAAAATTTGTCATCAAAATATCAACAACTTTAAATTTATAAGGCGGATAGATAAAAATTTCAGTGTCTAAATTTGCTGCTTTTACCAAGCCATTTTCATCTGCAACCGATTCTAAAACTCTCAAAGATGTAGTTCCAACTGCAATAACTCTTTTTTTAGCTAATTTAGCAGCGTTAATAATATCTGCTACTTCCTGCGAAATAACAAAAAATTCTGAATGCATTTTATGATCTTTTATAAATTCTGATCGAACTGGTAAAAAAGTTCCCGCACCAACATTTAATGTAACAAAAACTTTCTGAACTTTTTTCTCATCAAGCATCTTCATTATATTATCAGTAAAATGTAAGCCCGCGGTTGGTGCAGCTACTGCGGCGCCGTTAGCGGCATAAATGGTTTGATAGTTTTTCTCATCTTTTTTATCATCATCTCTACTGCTATATCTTCTGTCTATATAAGGTGGAAGTGGCATTGAGCCATATTTTTCAAGCATCTCCATTAATTGATCTTCAGAACATTCAAACTCAACATGGATAAATCCGTTATCTAATTTTTCAATTACTTCAGCAAAAAAATCTGTCGAAATTCTTAAAATATCACCAACTATAACCCTTTTAGCCGGATAACATAAGGCTTCCCAAACATCGCCACCAATTTTTTTAGTTAAATTAAATTCTAATGTAGCAGAGCTTCTTAAAATTATCGCACTTAATTGCGCCTTGATAACTCGCGCATCGTTAAAAACGATAACATCTCCCTCTTGCAAAAAATCAAGCAAGTTGATTAGCTTGGCATCAGATATTTCCTTGTTATCAAAAACCAACATTTTAGTTTCTTCTTTTGGAAAAAATGGCTGGTGAGCGATTAAATTTTCAGGCAATTCAAAATTAAACTCAGAGGTTTTTAACATAATGGATCAAGTAGATTTCGGATTTAAAAAAGTGGATCGTGAAAAAAAGGCTGACCTCGTTAAAGAGGTATTTTCAAATGTCGCCAAGAAATATGATTTAATGAACGACTTCATGAGCGCTGGAATTCATCGATTATGGAAGAATAAAATGATAGAAGAAATAAATTTTAGCAATGCAAATCATATAATTGATCTTGCTGGCGGAACTGGAGATATTGCATTTCGTATTGCTAAAAAAGCGCGTGAAAAAAATATAAAATGCGAAATTGATGTGGTCGACATTAATCAAGAAATGCTTAATGTTGGTCGCGCTAGAGCGGTTGATCTTAATCTTTTTTCTAACTTAAAATTCACTTGTTGCGATGGTGAAAAATTGTCTTTTGGCAATGAGGTTTTTGATTTTTTTACTATCGCTTTTGGAATTAGAAATTTCACCAATATTGAAGCGGGACTTACCGAGGCCTATCGTGTTTTAAAGCCAAATGGCAAATTTATTTGTTTAGAATTTTCAAAAGTTAACGATTATTTTTTACAAAAAATTTATGACACTTATTCTTTTAAAGTAATTCCAAAAATTGGTGAAATAGTTTTGAAAGACAAAGATTCTTATCAATATTTAGTTGAAAGCATAAGAAAATTTCCCAGCCAAGATGCGTTTAAGAAAATGATTGAAAAGGCAGGATTTAAAAATGTTTCTTATAAAAATTTAAGCTTTGGCGCGGCGGCAATTCATGTAGGATATAAGTCTTAAAAAATGGTGCTGTCAGCGGGAATCGAACCCGCGATCTCTTCATTACCAATGAAGTGCTCTACCGCTGAGCCATGACAGCTTCTTTATTAAATATACAAGGGGTTGGAAATTATCGCACCATAAATTCAACTTTCAAGCAGCTTCTTATCAACAACTACCCGATTATTTTGAATCACCAACATTGTTACCACCCTCACCGCCAGATTTGTCAGTAGCGCCAGAAGGACCATCTCCACTAGAAGAACCGGAGGATGATTCTCCATCGCCTGAGGCACCTTCAGTAGATTTACCTTTATTTGCAGCGGATTCAACTTCTTTACCCGCTTTTCTTTTGCCACCAAGCGCTACTTTCCTAGTTAGTCCAACAGCGCGTTTTTGAGCTCCTATCAAACCTTTTGCAAATTTATTAAATAATTCAGCGCCAGAAACATTGCTTCCTGGTAATTGAGCCCCGCCGGTTAAGTGAGAGGCAATTCCCGGAATTTCGTTAAGGAATTTCATCAATAGATACATTACTAGAGCTCCCTTTAAAATAGTGAGAACCCTTTCCTTTACATGATCTGAAAAAATATTAAGCAATATTGGAATGCTAAGACCAACCACTTCAAGACCCGGAAATCTTCCAAAGTCATTAACATTAATTAAACAAGCGACACTATCATTTAATGGATTAACAAGGGTTTGACCCACCTTATCACAGGAAGAATTCTCAATCACAGCGCCATTTGAATCTTGGCAATATGAACTACAAGAAATTGCTTTCATTGGTCCAGGGCCGGCAAAGGTTGCGCTGCCTATTAATGTTCCATCAATTACCATGATTAAAATTGCAATATATGCGAAAAGTATCATTGGCTGTAAGCAGAAGCTAATTAGATTAGTAAGCCAGCTTTTAAAAATATCCGCAGTTTTTTCAAATAAAACCCCAACTATCACAATTGGCGAAACAAATACCATTATAATAATTGATATTGCTGAGGCTAAAAATATATGAAGAGCCATTATTGTAAGGGCGATAAAGAAGAAGCCCATAAACATTACCGAAATGGCAAAATAAATCCCAATTGGTCCAGTAAAAAATCCTGCAAGAATTAAAGATGCAATATTTGCCGCAGAAACCTCTGGCCCAAATGAAAGATAACGAGCGATTTTACAGTCAAGCGTATCCCACAAGGCCAAATATTCTTTTCCCGCTGGATATAACCTTCCGGAAGAAGCTCTGGTGCCATCTTCAAGAGTTAGGTAACCAAATTGACATCCGTCTTTTTTATTTTCTTGCGTACTAGTATTAATTTTAAAAACTAGGCGAGACATTTCGGTTGAAGTATTATAAACACCTTCAAAAAACTTAGATTGCCAAGCGTCGCCAACTGCAAAATAAAGCACCAAAGCAATTTTTAAAATATATAATAAGATATCTTTCTTTTCTCTAATATCGCTTTTTCCAAGCAAAATATTCATGCCATAAAATGTTACCGACAAGGTCAAAACCAGCTTAACAAAAATTCTTAAATTTGATTGAATTGTTTCAAAAAATGATTTGTCGTAAACTTTATTTCCTTTTTTATAAGTAAATGTTCCATCGCTAGCATATTGACCTCCGGGACAGCTGCCGTCAGCAGAAGGATATGCGGAACTTGATAAACAAACACTGTGACCCGCTCTGTTATAAAAAAGATTTTCCAAAGTTTCTTTCACGCATTGAGCAATTGGAGCGCTGAAATGTCTTTGACTGCCAAGAATTACACCGCCGCCGCCATAAGCTGTTTGGTTTTGAGAATCTCCAACAAAATTAATGCAGGCATCTGAAAAATATGGAGAACCAATATTGCTTTTATATCTATAAGGAATGCTGCCAGTAATGGTGCAATGAGTTAAATATTGGCAATAGTTCTTACACTTTCCAGCTTTAGCATTATAGGTGCAGTCAGCATTTCTAATTTCACTCTTTGCGGCACAATCACCAGCTGCTACATCGCTTGTTTTAATTAAATTCCATGATCCCGAACTACTATTCCAAATACCGTCTTGATAATAATTACAATATTCAGTTCCACCGCCAACTGAAAAATTATAAGGACATAAACTATAACTCTGAGCACAGACCAATCTTCCATTGTCAAGCTGCTTAGCTTCAAAAGTTACAATTTTACCACTATGATTAAGCGTACATCTTGAGCCAGCTTTGCAAAAAACTTGGCTATCATAATATTCTATACACACATAGTTTTGACTTCTTTCTCTACAACAATTATATGCGTTTCTAAAATCACCAAGGCGCTTTTCTGAAATTGGCCCAGTAAATGTTGGATCGTCTTGCCCCGGCATTATATCATATTGCTTACAATTAAAATTACCCGACTGCAGACCTTTTAAATAATATCTTTGCTTTGGATATGAAGCGTAAGATTGAGTTGCACTAGTGGCTCTAAGCGGATCGCGACAAGTTGAAGCGGCGGCGCTTCCAGATAAATCATCACTAGATAAATCAACGCCAGATACTGATGAACCTCCAATAGAAGCAAACGCATCTGCGGTGGAAGTTCCTGCGTTAGCTACATCATTCGCAGCAGAAACTGCTCCCGCAGATAGATCGTCATAAAAATCACCAACATTATCTTCGACTTCAACCCCATTATAATACCATTCACGATAAGTTTTATTGGTCAAAGCAAGCTGCGAACTGTAATTTGCATCATTGAGATGTCCTCTATCTGCTATAATATAATTTTTTATCGCCAATGCTATTGTTTGCTTATAATCAGCGGCGTCTCTGTTAAATTTAGCAACATCTGGCTTTGTCCAGTTTGCACCACAAACTTTTGTATTATTAAAAGTTGGCTGAGCAAATTCAGAATAAATTATACGAAGCTCTCCCAAGGCCACGTAAAAAGAAGAAAGAGCAAGAAGATATGCGCTTTTACAAGCTGGCGTACCACCGATTGCAGATTTTGTACCTTTTATTAAATCCCTAGCATCAAGAAGAGGAGATGGGGTAAGTCTTGGAACAGAACTTCCATTGCCACAAGTATAGTTCATGTTTGCAATCGCAATTTTAACCGCTGCATAGCTAGTTAAAATTACCGTTAAACACACCGGATTAGATAATACAAATTCTACATCTTTACCGCCCGTTCTTGGATCAAAATCTAAACCTTCAACATCTCCAGTCGTCACATCGCAAGAACGCTCTCTGCCAATACCAGCTTCTGGCGCAGATCCGTAACTTGTTGCGGCAGCATAAGATTCTTGTGAAAAAGTTATAAAAATAACGGACAGCAAAAAAATCTTCAAAAAATATGATATTTCTTTAAGATTTATCTGCCGCAAAATATTCACTTACTTACGAGACCTCTCATAATAAACCGGCAACCAATCATTTGGATCGTCGCCAACCTCTTCAATAATTTGATCTAGCAAAATTATTGTATCAACCCTTGCGGATAAAACACGAATTAGATCATCCATTCCACCTAAATCTACCCTAGCGATTACGCCATCACTATCTTGTTTGACCAAGAAAAATCTAGTTGAAGGATCTGTCGTTTTTACCAGATTAAATTCGCGCTCTGAAAGCATAAATACATCACGATAGGCCATGGTGGCTTTCAAATTAGGTAAGAAAATTTGAGTTGCAGTTTGTTGCACCAAGGTATCAGAAATACTGCTTTTTGATGCATCCTCAACTGACTGAGTTGCAAAAACTACGAATGTGTTTAATTTTCTTAATACTTTTAGCCAATCTTTAATTTTTGGCGCAAAAACTGGATTACCAATTAATGCCCAAGCTTCATCCAAAACAATCATAGTTGGCGAGCCATCAAGCGAACTTTGAATACGATGAAACAAATAAAGTAAAGCCGGACTAATACTGGTTTTATCTTTAAGAAGCTCACCCATTTCAATGCCGAAAGTGCGTGACGAAGTAAAATCAATTAGATCTTCTGCATTATCAAAAAGTTTAGCGTGAGATCCGTCCGAGTGCCACATTGAAAGCCTTCCAGATAGCGTTCCAGGGCCACCTATTCCCATGAAAGGAGCAATATTTCTTATTCTTCTTTGTTCTTTTGGTAATTTATAATTTCCACTCACTGCCTCATTAATTCTCTCAACTTCGTGAGCTGGCAAAGGCGCGTCACTAGTAGAAACTAACACCTTCAAAAACTCAATTAAAAATGAGCGATTTTCACTATTATCTTCAAGTTGAAATGGATTAAAACCAGATATTTTTGCCGCATCTGGAATCATATAACGACCACGAATGGCGCGAATAAATATTTCTGCACCACGATCTTTATCAAAGAAAAATAAACGACATTTAAATTTTTGCGCCTGAGCACAAAGGAAGGTCAAAAGCACTGTTTTACCTGCGCCGGTTGGACCAATAATCATGGTATGTCCCACATCTCGCACATGAAAACTAAAGAAATAGGGCGTTCCTGAAACTGTATTTAGAACAGTTAGTGCATTTCCCCAGTGATTCTTTTTTCTTTTTCCAGATGGATAATTGTGAAATGATGCAAAAGATGCAATATTTAGCGTATTTACAGTACATCGACGCGCTAGCAATTCTGTGTTTCCAGGAAGTTGCCCCCAAAAAGCAGGCTCCATATTCATTCTTTCACGAACGCCGGTGATACCACTATTTGAAAGCTCCACCACCGCTAAAGATAAAGCACTTTCCAAAGATTTTGGCGTATCTTCAACGCAAAGCACAGTAAGATGATGATTGCCAAAGCCAAATTCACCACTCATCGCCGAATCAAGTGCCTGGTCAATTTCTTGAATTTGCGATACCGCCACATCTTCAGATTGCACAAGTCGTCTTTGTTGAAGCTGCATCGAGCTAATCGCCACCATGCGATTAATAAAAGAAAATGATTGGCTAATAATTAATTCAAATGGCATTTCCATAAAACCATCTAACACGCCAGCATGAGTTGAGGGGCGATATTCTTTGATCGAAACCAATCCAGCATATTTAATGCCGGTAGGAGTTCTAACTTCAATTGATTTATTGCCGAAATAAAGTCGACTAATTGGAAGATGGTGAGATATTTCGCCAAGCGGCACTGTCATTGGCTGCGAATATCCGCAATTAACTAAGCGAGATAAAAATTCTAATGCTTCTGAGGTAACGCCATCTTCGGTTTCAGTAATTCCAATAGTGTGTGCGCCATAGTTACCATAGCCATTTAGAATTCTTTCGGTCATTTCTTCAAGCTCATCGAAAGCCTCTCTCATGTAATTTTCCCAAGTGGACTTATCTGCTCGATGTTGCAATTTTTTCGCCATATGCTCAATTACAGCGGCTCCAGATTTATCTTGCCCGCGAATAATTGTAAAATAATGCTCGTTAACGAAACATTTATCGTCCGAGTGCTTTGCAGCCCATTCTCTATTTACGCTTTCAGAAAATAAATCCGGCATTTCACCATCAGGAAAACCCTTTTCTTTGCGTCTAATTGTGTGAAAATAAAGCGAAAAGCTTCCGGAAGACATACCTTTTAAAAGGTTATTTCTTGCCGATTTTTTAAGGTCAATATCAATATCATCAGCGGTTTCAAAGGAAAAACCTTTGATTTTTATAATTCTAACCAGCTCTTCATTATAGGTTAAAATAGTGTCGGAATTCCAATGGCATTTATATGGAATAAAATGCGCCGCAGAAACCTCATATTTAGTAACTTTTTCTTTCGCTGGTTTAAGCGTTGAAAGCCTGATCATTTTATGACATTATTCGATATTTTTGAAAAGAAATAATAAGCTATTGCGATTGCAAAAAAAGTAAAGTTAAGACTTTTTATTTTTTATTAAAAATAAAAATAATAATCCGGGTATGGCGAGTAATGTTGAAAAAATAAAAAATTGATACCAGTCAACACTCTGAGCAACCACTCCCGCGCATGATGCTAAAACACTTCTAGCTAGCGTTGCAAAAGAAACTAGTAAAGCATATTGGGTGGCGCTGAAAGCAACATTACACAATCCGCTTAAATAGGCTACAAACACCGAATCACCAATTCCTCCGCTAAAGTTTTCAGCAAAAACAACTAGATAAAGAGCCTCTGTATTATGACCAATTTGAGACAAATAAGAGAAAGTTAAATTTGACAACATTTGCCCAAAACCCGCAATCCACAAGCTTTTATTAATGCCAAGTTTTTTTACCAAAACCCCACCAATAAAAACTCCAAATAATGTTGCGAAAAGCCCAAATGTTTTAGCAATACTTGCTATTTCAATTTTGCTAAAACCAATATCTAGTAAAAAAGGCAAAGTTAAATTTCCAGCAAAAGCATCGCCAAGTTTAAAACAAATTATGAAAGCGATAATAAAATACCACCTGTTGCGCTTAGTAAAATCAAGCACTGGATCAATCACCGCAACTTTTAGCCAACTTGAAAAATTATGCGCTTTTGGCTGCCAATTTTCTCTGGTTTCTTTGGCAAAAATAGTCACGATCATGGCGAGCGCCATAAAAACTGACATCAAATAATAAACTTTATCCCAGCTAATAACTTCTGATAACGCTAAAGCGCCCGCCCCAGAAATTAGCATACCAATTCTATAACCATAAACATAAAAACTTGCCGCCAAACCTTGATTTTCTTTTTCTATTAACTCAATGCGATAACCGTCAATTACAATATCTTGACTTGCAGAAGCAAAAGCAACAAGCAGCGCAAATATTATAATATTTTGTAACTCTCCAACAATTCCAGCAACTCCAAGTAATGAAATAAAAATAATTAAAGAAAATTGCGTTAAGATAATCCAAGATTTTCTCTGACCAATTTTTTTAGTTAAAAATGGAACTTTGCACGAATCGATTATTGGGGCAAAAAATATTTTTAAAGAGTAAGGCAAGCTAATCAGAGAAAAAAGACCGATGGTTTTTAAATCAAAACCCGCATCCACTAAAGATGCTTTTAAAGTCGACAATATCAACACCAGTGGCACCGCACTGCTAATTCCGAGAAGAAAAATTATTAAAAAATTTTTTACCGATTTCATGCGATATTAATATATTAAATTGAAGTTTTTGAAAGGCAGTACTATATCAACTATACAAGATTTTTTTATACGAATAAATTTTAATTAAACTTATCCAATGTTAGAACATAAAAATCCATCTCAAATTTATGGAACCACTATTCTTTCTGTCAGAAAAAATGGCAAAGTTGCAATTGCTGGCGATGGTCAAGTGTCATTAGGGTCAACCGTTTTAAAATCAAACGCCAAGAAAATTCGTAAAATTGGTGACGGCTCAATCATCGCTGGCTTTGCTGGCGCAACCGCTGACGCCTTCACTTTATTTGAAAGATTAGAAAGTAAATTAGAACAATATCCAAATCAATTAACTCGCGCTTGCGTTGAATTAGCAAAAGATTGGCGCACTGACAAATATTTGCGCCGACTTGAAGCGATGTTAATTGTAATTGATAAAGATGTATCTTTAGTATTAACCGGAAATGGTGATGTTCTTGATCCAGAAGATGGAATTGTTGGAATTGGTTCTGGCGGAAATTACGCTCTTTCAGCCGCTCGCGCTCTTATTTCAATCGATAATCTATCAGCTGAAGAAATTGTAAAAAGATCAATGAAAATTGCCGCAGATTTGTGTGTCTATACCAATCAAAATATTATTATCGAAACTTTATAACGAAAATTACATAATGAAAAATTTAAAATTTTTAGTATTTTTTCTAGCTTGTTTTTTCATCTCCGCTCAAAGTTTTGCGGCAGTTTCGCTTTCAATTAAAAATGAAGATATTCCAAAAACAAAAATTTTATTTTTTGGATTTGATTCAACCGATCCAAATCTAAGAATTGATAGTTTTGACATTCTTGAACGCATTAGAAGAAACTTAAAAACCACTGATCTTTTTGAAGTTATAAAGCAATCTGGACAAATGGAAGTTGGAAAAGCTGCACCAATCGTAACCAACGGCAAAACAGCCTTAAAAACCGCTCCTCAAACTCAAGTTGCGCCAACCACAAGTCAAGAAAACCTTACCGTTGAGTCAGTTCCAAATTTTGAAAAATATAATAAAGCCGGAATTGGCGCTATCGTAATTGGTCAATTTAATTATGACCAAACCGGCAATTTAGAAGTTAGAATTCGCATGTGGGATGTTCTTGACCAAAGACAATTATTTGGCAAATTTTACACCTCTTCGCGCGATAATTATCGCAAAGTTGCGAACATTATTTCTGATGAAATTTTTAAAGCAATTAGCGGTGAAAAAATCGGACATTTTAACTCACAAATTCTTTATGTATCTGAGTCTGGACCACTTACAAAAAGAGTTAAAAAAATTAATATAATTGATTTTGATGGTGAAAATCATCGCACTTTAAGCGATGGTCGCGACTTAGTTTTGACGCCAATTTTTTCTAAAAAACGCGATGAAATCTTCTACTTACGCTATTTTCAAACTCGCCCACAAATTTTTTCACTAAATTTACAAAATTTAAGAATTAAAAAAATCGGTGGATTTCCAGGAACTACCTTTGCCGCAAGCACAGTTCCAAACAAACCAGATTCACTTTTACTATCTGCAATTATTGATGGAAATAGTGATATTTATGAGCTAGATATAAATTTAAATTCCGCAAGAAAGCTAACTAAAAGCCCCGCCATTGATACTACAGCCTCTTATTCGCCAGATGGAAAATATATTACTTTCGCTTCAGATCGCGATTCTGGACAACAGCTTTATGTGATGGATGCAAATGGCAGTAGCGTTAAGAGAATTAGCTCGTCCTCTGGATCTTACTCAAAACCAATGTGGTCTCCAGACGGAAGGTTAATTGCTTTTACCAAAATAAAATCAAATCAATTTTTTATTGGCGTAATTTCACCAAATGGTGCTGGCGAAAAAATTCTAACCGGCGGATATTTAGCCGAAGGCGCTAAATGGTCACCAAATGGTCGTTACTTAATATATTCAAAAAAGAAAGGCCCTTACGGCCAAGACAGCGTTCCTCGTCTATATATAATTGATGTTACTACCGGATTTGAATTTGAATTTCCAACCCCAACCAGCGAAGGCGCCACCGACCCTGATTGGGCTTAAAGCGGCGGTCTTCGACCGCAAAAATAGCCTAAACGGCTATTTTTAGCTTTAAGCGGGCAAAGGAGCGCGGCGACGCCTGCCCCGGCGCGAGTCGTCTTCGAGCGCAGCGAGAAAAGCGACGAAGCGTTCGCACACTCCAAAGCGTTAGTTTGTACGAAAAAGCGTTAAAAAATCGATTAATAATCGATTTATAATAACAATTAATAATAAACCATGCACACCAACTTACTCATAGCAATAAAAAATATAGTAAACAACCCCATATCAAATCCAACATCTCATAGCGCTTCATTAAATCGCATAAATAATACCGGAGAAACTTTAGAGCTTTACATAAAAGATATTTTTTGTAACTCACTTCGCATTACAGAGCAAAATAAAAAAACAGAAATTTTCTCAAATTATTTTTCTTATATTGGAAATCAAAATAATCCACCAGATCTCATAATAAAAAATGGAGATGCGATTGAAATAAAAAAAATTGAAAATTCTCATTCTGGAATCGCTTTAAATAGCTCTTACCCAAAAGATAAATTATATTCTGACAGCTCAATGATCACAAAAAGCTGTAAAGAATGTGAAGATTGGGAAGAAAAAGATCTTCTTTACGCGATAGGATTCATTAAAAATAAAGTATTAAAATCTCTTTGGTTTGTTTACGGAGATTGCTACGCTGCAGACAAAGAAACTTACGAAAGAATTAAGAAAAAAATCTCTTCTGGCTTAAATGATATATCAAATATAGAGCTCTCAGAAACAAATGAGCTTGGAAGAGTGAATAAAGTCGATCCTCTTGGAATAACTTATCTGCGCATAAGAGGAATGTGGCACATAGAAAATCCAAAAAAAGTTTTTGACTATGTTTGCAAAGAATCAGAATCAAATTTTACCGTAAATGCATTAATTTTGCGAAATAAGTATGATTCATTTCCTGAAAACGACAAAAGAGAAATAGAACAAATTAAAAAATCAGGATTTACCATTCAAGATGTCAAGATTAAGTCCCCAAACAATCCAGCAAAAATGCTTGATGCAAAACTAATTTCATTCAATAACTAAATATGAGAGTAGCATCATTATTTTCCGGCGCTGGAGGTCTAGATAAAGGATTTGAAAAAGCCGGTTTTCATGTAATTTGGGCAAACGAATATGATTCAACTATCTGGGATACTTTTAAGCTAAATTTTCCAAATACAACTCTTGACAAAAGAAGTATTGTTAAAGTTCAAAGCAATGAGGTTCCCGATATTGACGGCATAATAGGTGGTCCTCCATGTCAAAGCTGGAGCGAAGCTGGAGCTGGTCGCGGAATTAACGATAAGCGCGGTCAACTATTTTATGAATATATACGCTTACTAAAAGACAAGAAGCCTAAATTCTTTTTTGCCGAGAATGTTTCTGGGATACTTCATCCAAAACACGCTATAGCTTTTTCTAGCATCATTCAAGAATTCAAAGACGCGGGATATGAAGTCTCTTACAAACTGCTAAACACCAATAATTATGATGTGCCTCAAGATCGCTTGCGCCTCATAATAATTGGCTATCACATAAATTTAGGAAAGAAGTTTGAGTTTCCAGAGCCACAAGAATATAAACCCGTTCTAAAAGATATAATTTATGATTTACAAGAAGCAACCCCCGCAAAAGATGGAAATAAAACAAATGGTGATGAATTAAATATTGCAAATCATGAATATATGAATGGCGGGTTCTCAACAATATATATGTCTCGCAATAGAGTTAGGGCTTGGAATGAGCCATCTTTTACTATTCAAGCCGGTGGCAGACATGCTCCCATTCACCCTCAAGCTCCAAAAATGCAATTTGTTGAGCAAAATAAAAGGATCTTCGCTCCAGAAAAAGAACATTTATATCGCCGATTATCAGTTAGAGAATGCGCAAGAATTCAAACATTTCCCGACAACTTTATTTTTAAGTATAAAAATATTGCAGATGGCTATAAAATGATCGGAAATGCTGTGCCTGTAAATTTTGCTTATCATTTAGCGAAAAAAATATTTGAAGATTTATCCGCAAAGAATTAAAAAATCTCAACCATGCACACCTACCTCCTAAAACGCTTCCTACTAATATTCCCCACACTATTCATCATAATGATGATAAACTTCCTTATCATCCAAACCGCTCCAGGCGGCCCAGTCGAGCGCTTTATCGCTCAAATGAATCACGCCACCAAAACTAGTGGCGAAATAAGCGAAACCTCACTCACTCAACAAAATTTTAATCCAAATTCATCAACCACTTCCAGTCTTAAATATCAAGGATCACAAGGAATTGATCCTGAAATAATTAAAAAAATTGAAAAACTCTACGGCTTTGATTTGCCTCTTTGGCAACGCTTTTATCTAATGATGAAAAAATTTATCACTTTTGATTTTGGCGAAAGTTTTTATCAAGATAGAAAAGTTCTAGATTTAATTTTTGATAAACTTCCAATATCAATATCACTAGGCCTTTGGACCACATTACTAATTTACTTAATTTCAATTCCTTTGGGAATAAAAAAAGCAATTAATGACGGCTCAAAATTCGATATTTCAAGCAGCAGTTTAGTAATTTTTTTACACGCCATTCCTTCATTTCTTTTTGCAATTTTATTAATAATTATTTTTGCCGGCGGAAATTTTTTAAACATCTTTCCTTTGCGCGGCTTAGTTTCAGAGAATTTCCATCAATTAAATTTTGCTGAAAAAATTCTTGATTATTTTTGGCATTTAACTCTGCCCATAATTGCCATGACCATTGGCGGATTCGCATCTCTAACTTTTTTCTGCAAAAATTCTTTTATTGAAGAAATTAACAAACAATATGTCTTAAGCGCTTACGCCAAAGGCTTAAATCAACGCCAAGTAATTTATCGCCATATATTTCCAAACGCGATGATGATTGTAATTGCTGGCATTCCCGCCGCTTTAATTGGAATAATTTTTACCAGCTCAATGTTAATTGAAGTAATTTTTTCACTAGATGGCTTGGGTCTATTAGGCTATGAGGCAGCGCTATCGCGAGACTATCCAATAATGTTTGCTACACTTTATATTTTTACTTTATTAGGATTGTTAACTAATATTATCAGCGACTTTACTTACAAAATAGTCGACCCTAGAATTAACTTTCAAAAATCATAAATATGGCAGATCAAACTACTATTTACCTAGCCTCAACTTTAGTTTTAATTTTTATTTCAGCGCTTTTTTCTTGCTCAGAAACTTCAATTACCGCCGCTTCCAGAGCAAAAATTCATCGCCTAAAAAACGAAGGAAATAAACGCGCAAAAAAACTTGAAAAATTCTTGTCAGAGCGCGAAAAAGTTATTAGCGCAATGTTGGTTGGAAACAACGCCATCAACATTTTAGCATCAGCACTTGCAACCAGCATATTAATAAAGCTTTTTGGCGAAACTGGATTAGTTTATGCCACAATTGGCATGACAATTCTGATTTTGATTTTTGCCGAAATTGCTCCAAAAACTTTAGCCCTAAAAGCACCAGAAACCATCGCTTTATTTCTTACGCCATTAATTAATATTTTGGTTAAAATTTGCTTTCCCCTAACCCATTTAACTCAAAAAATTGTCGATATTTTATTCGTGCCGTTTTTTATTAATTCAAAAAATAAAACCAATGAATCAGAATTAGAAGAAATTCGCGATACCGTTGACCTAAAGGCTAAAGAAGGTACAATCTTTAAATATGACAAAGATTTAATTGACGGAGTTCTTGACTTATCTGATACTGAAATTAGCGAAATCATGGTGCATCGCAAAGATATTATTTCAATTAATATCAACCTTCCAACCAGCGAAATTGTTAAGCAGGCGCTTAATTTGAATTACACTAGAATTCCTTTATGGAGCGAAACAAAAGAAAATATCGTTGCAATTTTAAATGTAAGAAAATTACTCAAAGCTCTACATTCTTACAAAGAAAATATTGAAAAATTCGAAATTGGCAGCGCCACAAGTCAACCTTGGTTCGTGCCGTCAAGCAACACTTTACGCTCTCAACTTTTTGCCTTTAGAAAAAAGAAAAAAAGATTTTCTTTGGTCGTGGACGAATATGGATCAATATTGGGGTTATTAACTCTCGAAGATATTTTGGAAGAAATTGTTGGCGAAATTAAAGAACAAGAAGATGCAAATGAAATTAATATCATCAAAACAAAATCCAATTTTTATAAAATCGCTGGCAAAACTTTAATTCGCGACATTAACAAAAAATTAGATTGGAACATTGCCGAACATGATCACGCTTACAACCTAACCGCTTTCATCATCAATAATTTAGGAAGAATTCCCGAAGAAAAAGAAAATTTAGTAATTAATGATTATTATTTCGAAATTTTAAAAAGAAAAAATCACGACCTAATTTTGATAAAGGTGAAAAAACTTAAAAAGCATCATTGAGTCCAAATTGATAATTAGAATTTTAAAAGTGAATTGTGGGTTGAAAATGGAATTGCAAACAAGATAAATAAAAACTATTGACTAAAAACTTTCTTTTTGGTAAAAATGACGCCCCCCATTGCCGAAATTAGATATCTATGCTAAATAGTTAGATGTTTGCGACGGGTCTTTAGCTGTTTATTTGAAAAAAATTCTTTTTTTTAAAAAACTAAATAACTTAAATATTGATCAGCATTTTTCATGCCTACAATTAATCAATTGATTAGAAAATCAAGAGTAATCCAAACCAATAAAAATAAGGTTCCGGCTATGAAAGCCTGCCCTCAAAAAAGAGGTGTTTGTACTCGTGTTTATACCACAACTCCAAAAAAACCTAACTCGGCACTTCGTAAAGTTGCTCGCGTTAAATTAACTAACGGATTTGAAGTAATTGCCTACATTCCAGGCGAAGGTCACAATTTACAAGAACACTCTGTAGTTGCGATTCGCGGTGGTCGTGTAAAAGATTTGCCAGGTGTTAGATATCACATTATTAGAGGATATCTTGATACTCAGGGTGTAAAAAACCGTAAACAAGCCCGTTCTAAGTACGGCGCTCAAAAACCTAAATAAATTTCAAGCCCATTAAAAAGGGCTCAAATAACTAAATAACAGAGTATTACCATGAGAAGAAGAGCAGCGAAAATCAGAAAAATTTTCCCAGACGCCAAATATGGCGAAGTAATTGTTTCAAGATTTGTTAACCGCTTAATGAATGACGGAAAAAAATCCGTAGTTGAAAAAGCAATTTACGAAGCTTTTGATAATCTTGAAAAAAAGATCAAAAAAAATCCAATCGATATTTTTAAAGAAGCCCTAGAAAATGTAACTCCAAAAGTTGAAGTTAGATCTAGAAGAATCGGTGGCGCTACTTATCAAATTCCAGTTGAAGTTTCTGCTAGACGCGGTTCTGCATTAGCTTTAAAATGGCTAAAAACAGCAATCGAAAATATCAAAGGAAAAAATCTTTCAGTTAAAGTTGTAACTGTTGTTCTAGAATCTTTAGAAAATAAAGGTTGGGCAGCTAAGAAAAAAGAAGAAGTGTTTAAAATGGCTGAAGCTAACAAAGCTTTCGCTCACTATCGCTGGTAGTATCTAAACAAATAAAGATTTTACCGTTAACAATATCGATACTCTTTACATGAAAAAATATAAAAATATTGAGTTCGATATTGTTATACCGGTACATAAAAAAGATCTCGCAGTCCTCGAATATTGCATAGAAGCCGCAAAAAATAAAATCATCGGTGTCAGAAAAATCTTCATAGTTTCCAAAGAAAGATATAGCGAAAATGCTGAATGGGTTGATGAAGCCTCATTTCCATTTTCAATAGAATTAGCGAAAAGCTATGTTGGAACTTCTTGTGGCTGGTATTTTCAACAGATGCTAAAAATGTATGCCCCCTTAGTAATTCCGGGCATCACCGAAAATGTTTTAATTCTTGACAGCGACACGGTTTTCTTTCGCAAAGTCAGCATGTTTGATAGTGAAGGTCGCCCTCTTTATAATATTAGTAAGGACACCAAACTATGTCGCAGATCCTTTGATCAATTGGTTGCAGCCCATATAAGAAAATTACTTCCATCTATCGCCACAGAAAATCTTCCTGAAGAATTTCAAACTCTTTCCGGCATTAGTCATAACATGATTTTTAACCAAAAAATCTTAAGAGAGTTATTTAAAAAAATCGAAGATCACGACGCTTCTGGCGATCCTTTTTATAAAATATTTTTTAAAAATTCCGGCATATCTCACGGCGCCTCAGAATATCAAATCTATTTTTGCTTTTTATTAGTTTATCATAGAAACGAGGTTGGTTTTAGAAGATTAAGATATAAAAATACCGCTGACTTGAATATTAAAAAATATCGTCGTCGCCTTAAATATCACTATTGCTCTTTTCATTCTTATTTAAGAAGCACGGTTATCAAATCTTGGCGCATGAAGCTAAGAAAAATTATCAATAAATTATTTTTTATTGATAAGTGGAATTGTGGAATTGCAAATTGTGGAATTGAAAATTTTCTAACACTTCCTAATCAGAAAATTAATTGGCTTGCAAGCGTTAGCTCTCTTGACTTCCGCGCCGATCCTTTTGGAATCATTAGTCACGATGCTAAAAAACATATTTTCTTTGAAGATTACAGTTATTTAAAAAGAAAAGGTGAAATTATTCGCGCCGAAATTGACGATAATTTTAACATTCTAAACAAAACTTCTCTACTTACAAAACCCTATCACCTCTCTTACCCTTATATTTTCGAAAATGATGGCGAGAACTTCATGCTGGTTGAAAGTTATAAAGCAAAAAAACTTGAACTATATAAAATCACTAAAAATCTTGGATTAGAAAAAGTCAAAGATTTACTCAGCAATCTTGAAATAGTTGATCCTTCAATAATAAAATTTAACGAAATTTGGTGGTTATTTTTCAATTTAAATAATGAGGGCGATGGGAAACTTCACCTAGCTTATAGCGATAACTTGCTTGGCGAATGGAAAATGCACCCAAAAAATCCAATTAAAGATAATATTTCCTCCGCTCGTTCAGCTGGAAAAATTTTCTTACATAATGGCTCCTTATATAGACCGGCACAAAATTGCCAATTTAATTATGGCAATTCAATCGTCATAAATAAAATAACTACCCTTGATTCACAAAATTACGAAGAGCAAGCTGAAATTGAAATCCATCCCAATCAGTTGGGGCATTATCCAGATGGACTTCACAACATATCGCCTTTAGGAAAAAATTTAACCTTAATCGATGGCAAAAAGAAAATTTTTGTTTTTTACAAGCCACTTATAGCATTATTTAGAGTTTTTTACAAAAATTTCTTGTAGATTTAAAACTAAATGATACTGTGCGCCGCCCTTGCTTTTAGCAGACAATTATTTCCTGTCTAGAATCTTCTTTATTTAAAAAATATTTCACTAATTATGGCACGTCAAATTGAAATCGAAAAATATCGTAATATAGGCATTATGGCTCATATTGATGCTGGTAAAACTACTACTACTGAGCGTATTTTATTCTATACTGGAAAATCTCACAAAATTGGTGAAGTTCATGATGGCGCCGCTACTATGGATTGGATGGAACAAGAACAAGAGCGCGGTATTACAATTACCTCTGCAGCAACAACTTGTTTCTGGAAAGAGCATCGCATCAATATTATCGACACTCCAGGGCACGTAGACTTCACAATTGAAGTTGAACGCTCGCTTCGTGTATTAGACGGCGCTATTTGTGTATTTGACGCAGTTGCCGGCGTTGAACCGCAATCTGAAACCGTTTGGAGACAAGCTAATAAATATAAAGTTCCAAGAATGTGTTTCGTTAATAAAATGGATCGCATCGGCGCTAATTTTTATCGCTGCATGGATATGATGAAAACCAGACTTGGCGCACGCCCAATCCCAATTCAATTACCTATTGATCAAGCTGAAAATTATGGTGGATTAATTGATTTAGTTAAAATGAAAGCTGTAGTTTGGAAAGACGAAACTATGGGCGCTGATTTTAGTTACGAAGAAATTCCAGCTCACTTAAAAGCTCAAGCTGACGAATATCGTCAACTTTTAGTTGAGGCAGCGGTTGAACAAGATGACAACTTAATGGAACAATATTTAGGCGGCGAAGAAATCTCTGAAGCAGATCTAAAAAGATGTATAAGAAAAGCTACAATTGCCGGCTCTTTCGTTCCAGTTTTGAACGGAACTGCCTTTAAAAATAAAGGAGTTCAAACCTTGCTAGACGCGGTTGTAGATTACCTACCAAATCCGACTGACATTAAAGAAGTTTCAGCAATTGATGCAAATACTGATGCAGTAATCTCAATCAACTGCGGTGATAAAAAATTTGCAGGTTTAGCTTTTAAAATTATGACCGATCCTTTCGTTGGATCTCTAACTTTCGTTCGCATTTACTCTGGCTCTTTAGCTGGCGGAACTGGAGTTGTAAACACAACAAAAAACTCAAAAGAAAGAGTTGGTAGAATTTTGTTAATGCATGCCAATAATCGTGAAGATATTAAAGAAGCTTATGCTGGTGATATCGTGGCTCTGGCTGGTTTAAAAAATACCACAACTGGTGACACTCTAGTTGAAGCTGATAATCACATCATATTAGAGCGCATGATTTTCCCTGAACCAGTAATCGAGGTTTCAGTTGAACCCAAATCAACTGCCGACCAAGAAAGAATGGGCATCGCTTTATCACGCCTAGCTTCAGAAGATCCTTCACTTCGCATTGAATCTGATCAAGAATCTGGTCAAACTATTCTTCGTGGAATGGGTGAATTACACCTTGAAATCATTATTGATCGCATGAAACGCGAATTCAAAGTTGAGGCTAACATTGGTCAACCAAAAGTTGCTTATCGCGAAACTATTACTAAAAAAGTTGAAATTGACTATACTCACAAAAAACAATCTGGTGGCTCTGGTCAATTTGCGAAAGTTAAAATTATCTTCGAACCACTTCCTTCAGACGCTCCTGAAAATTTCGTTTTCGAAAGCAAAGTAGTTGGTGGACGCGTTCCAAAAGAATTTATTCCGGGTGTTGAAAAAGGTTTAAAATCAGCAAAAGAAACTGGCTTTTTAGCTGGCTTCCCAGTAGTTAGATTAAAAACCAGCTTGATGGATGGTGCTTATCACGATGTTGACTCTAGTGTTCTTGCTTTCGAAATTGCCGCTCGCAGCGCTTTCCGCGAAGCTATGGAAAAAGCCGGACCAATCATTCTTGAGCCAATCATGAAAGTTGAAGTAGTTACTCCAGAAGAATATATGGGCGATGTAATTGGCGATATCAACTCTCGTCGCGGTCAAATTCAAAACCTAGAAGGACGCGATGTTGCGCAAGTAATTACCGCTAAAGTTCCTCTTGCTTCAATGTTCGGTTATGTAAATAGCTTACGCTCTCTTTCACAAGGTCGTGCAAGTTACGCAATGGAATTTGAATGCTATGAATCAGTTCCTGCAGCAGTTGCTGAAGAAATTAAAGCGAAAAAAAGCTAATTTAAAAAATAGTTTTGTATTCTTTAATTGAATAAATTTAAGCATGACCCCGTCGAAATGACGGGGCTCATCTTATCTTAAAATAGAAGTGTATTTTGTCATTTTTATAGAATTAAAATGACTTTAAAAAATAGTAAAAAAACTTGATATTTTTTTACTTTAGAAATGTAATAATTTTATTTAAGAAAGTTAAACTTTCT
>CAMDMO010000002.1 GCA_945902255.1 Rickettsia typhi
TCCAAAATATTCACATGCCCCATTTTTCTTCCTTTAACAATTTTATCTTTGCCATAAAGATGAATTTTTGCATTGGGATTTTGTTCAAATTCTTCTAAATTCAAAACATCGTCACCGATTAAATTTTTCATATAACCAGTTGAATGAAATTTTATTGAACCAAGTTTTTTATTAGTCACTGCGCGCACCAATTGCTCAAATTGCGAAGTAATCGCCGCATTCATTGAAAAATGCCCAGAATTATGCGGTCTTGGAGCCAATTCATTTACCAATAGCTCATCGCCAATTACAAAAAATTCTACCGCTAAAACTCCTATTAAATCTAATTTTTCAGCAATTTTTTCAGCAATTTTTTTCGCTTTATTTTTTACATTTGATGAAATTTTTGCCGGATAAATACTTTCATCTAAAATGCCATCTTTGTGAATATTGGTAAGCGGTTCGTAGCAAGAAATTTCATTCAATTTAGAGCGCGCAACAATCACTGAAATTTCTGAATCAAAAGGACAAAATTTTTCTAAAATTAATTTTTGATTCCCCACTTCTTTCCACGCCAAATCTGCATCTTTAGAATTTTTTAGAACAAATTGACCTTTGCCATCATAACCCATGGTGGCGGTTTTTAAAATCGCCTTCTTAAATGTTTTTAATTTTTTTTGCAAATCATCTAAGCTAGATATTTCAGCATATTGCGCAGTTTTTATTCCAATTGAATTAAGAAAATTTTTTTCCAAAATTCGATGCTGAGCAATTTTTAAAACATTAGCACTTGGACTAACTAAAACTTTTTTTGCCAAAAAATCTATCGGCGCTAAAGGAATATTTTCAAATTCAAAAGTTGCAACATCAACCAAAGACGCAAATTCTTGCAGAGCCTTTTTATCGCTATATTTAGCAACTATAGTATGATTAGTTACAAAGCTTGCTGGAGAATTTTTTTGATCAGTAAAAACCACTGTTTTTAAACCCATCTCGTGCGCGGCAAAACAAATCATGCGCCCAAGCTGACCACCGCCAATAATTCCTAATGTTTTAATTTGTGTATTTTTCACGAATAAGGTTTAAGTTAAGAAGAAAGGCTGCATATTAAGGCTTCTTCAACTTTTTTCAAGAAAATTATGACAAATCAAAATCTGCGGGAATTATTAGAGGTTCTAGCTTGTCCATTATGTAAAGGTGAATTAATTTATGACGAGAAAAACCAAGAGCTAATTTGTCATGAATCAAAGCTGGCTTATAAAATAATTGATGGAATTCCTGTAATGCTTATTAGTGAGGCTAGAAAACTAGATTTATAGACGAGCTTTACCAAGCCCAGTTTTTACTAAAGCTTTTTTTAATTTTTCTCTTTCTTCAGCTGTTAGCGCTACTACGGGACTAGGAACAACCTTAGATTCTTCTAGCGTTGCAGGCTTTCCATCACAATTAGTGGCGGGAGGCAGAGGAGTTGGTGACGAGTTAGATTCGTTATCTTTATTATGAGCCATTTTCTAAATTGTTAATTAAGCGCTAAGCTCTAAAGTAAACACCAGAAGCTAAATTTTCAACCAACTTAATACGCGCATGCCTCAAAAATTCACCCGCGTTAAAAAAGCAAAAAGAATGAAAAAATCATCTCACAAATGGTTACTTCGTCAAATTAACGATCCATTTGTTGAGCGCGCTAAAATTGAGGGTTGGCGCTGTCGTGCAGCTTTTAAAATTATTGAAATTGATCAAAAATTTAAGCTGTTTAAAAAGGAAAAAATAGTTGTTGATTTAGGAGCGGCTCCCGGAGGATGGAGTCAATATGTAGTTACAAAAGTAGGTGAGGGTAATGTTGTTGCGCTTGATTTACTTGAAATTGACAAAATTCCTGGGGTAAAGTTTTTTCAACAAGATTTTTTGAAAGAAGATGCTGCAGAAAAAATCATAAATTTTTTAAAAACAATTCCTCATAATAAACATGGTCTTTGCGATATTGTAATTTCCGATATGGCCGCTAACACCACTGGTGATGCGGCAACTGACCATTTAAGAATTATTGATCTTTTGGAAGAGGCGCTAAATTTATCGACTAAAATTTTAAGAAATGGCGGACATTTTGTTGGTAAAATTTTTCAAGGCGGAAGTTCCAATGAAATCTTAAAAAAATTACGACAAAATTTTACAACCGTAAAATATTTTAAACCAAATTCTTCAAGAAAAGATTCAACAGAGACTTATTTGGTAGCGCTTGGGCTTAAAAAAACTATTATTGATGTGGTAAGCTAATAACGCTAAATTTTTTTCTAGAGACCCTTACTCTACAGCTGTGCGGAGTTTGTAACCACTACTATCCAATTAACCAAGACTCAAATCTATCAAACCAACTGATACACAACACTTAATTTTTTACCACCTCAGCTGGGCGTGGTTTACTAACCGCGCCCACTAACTTCATGCAAAAAATCAAGATCTATAATTGCTTAAAATTTAGCATGAACTTTAGGGCGGAGTTACAAACTCCGCCCAGCTGAAGAACTCGCGCCCAAAATAATCATGCTTCGACAGGCTCAGCATGACAATGAGAATGGTGGTAGCTAAAAATGAGGACTCTACAAATTCCCACCCGAAATAATCACCAATAATTTTGGATTTTTTAAATTTTTATTTTTTTCTAAGAATTGTTTAGCCCCAGCAATTCCAAGGGCTGAAGTGGTTTCAATTTTTTTACCATAAATTTCTGAAAATTCTTTTTGCCAAAAAATTATTTCTTCTTCAGTAATTTCTAGAATATTATTTAATTTTTTTAGGTAAGTAAAACAAGGCTCTAACACCGCGAGAGTTCTAGCTCCATCAGCAATTGTGTTTGGTGAATTTTCAAAATTAAAAATTTTTCCATCACGCACCGAAATTGCTGCATCATTGGCATTTATAGGTTCGCAGCCAAAAACTTGTGCCTTTGGTGAAAATCCTAAAGCTGCCAAATAACAACCCGAAACCAAACCGCCGCCGCCGCAAGGAGCAAAAATTGCATCAATATTTATTCCTTCGTTATGAATTTCTTCTAGAGCTTCTAGCGTTGCCGTAGCTTGTCCTAAAATCACATCATCATTTGCTGAAGGATGAATAAAATAATATCCTTCATTTTGTTGTTCTTCTGCAAGCCGATTAGCTTCCGATCTTTTTTCACATAAAACAACCTCTGCGCCCAATAATTTCGTTGCTTCAACTTTAAAAGCTGAAGTGTGCGATGCCATATAAATTATTACCGGAATTTTAAATTGCCTTGCAACAAAAGCCACCGCTTGCGCATGATTTCCTGAACTTTGCGCAACAATTTTTTCTGGTAATTTTTTGTGTTTTTCTAGATAAGATAAAACCGCATTAAACGCCCCGCGCGCCTTAAAAGAAGAGGTTGTTTGCTCATTTTCTAATTTGAAAAAAATCTGCGCACCAAGATTTTCATTTAATTTTTTATTAGTAAAAATTGGTGTACAATTGATGTGATTTTTAATTCTGTTTCTAGCAGATAAAACATCGTTAAAATTAAGTGATTTGTTCACGCTGACTTTGATCTTGAGTTAAAGAATATTCGACTTATAAATAAATTATCTTTTGAGAAATTCAATTCAATCTTGCAGAACATTATCAAACTTCAATGACAAATAAAGCTAAATCATATAAAAATACCCATATTAAAAATCATAAACTTCATGCTGAAACCCAGATGATGTCTTACGGTTACGATCCTTTTATGTCTGAAGGAGCTGCAAAACCTCCGGTTTTTTTAACCTCAACTTTTGTATTTGCTTCGGCTGAAGATGGTGCAGATTTTTTTGACATAGTTGGTGGCAGAAAAAGCCCTCCAAAAGGTCATAATGGCGGCTTGGTTTATAGCAGATTTAATCATCCGAATCTTGAAATCATTGAAGATCGCATGGCTTTGCTTGAAGAAGCAGAAGCTTGCAATATTTTTTCCAGTGGAATGTCGGCAATTAGCGCAACATTTTTGGCTCTTTTAAAACCAGGTGATATCATAGTTCACTCCCTGCCAATATATGGCGGAACCGAAACAATAATTCGTAAGTCTTTAAAAAACTGGGGCATTGACTCAATTGCATTTCAAGATGGTTTGGATCAAAAAAATATTGAAAATACTCTAGAAATAGCCGCTAAAAAAGGGCGCGTCGGCATGATTTACATAGAAACTCCTGCAAATCCAACCAATTCAATGGTTGATTTTGGAAAAATCAAAAATGCTGCCGATAATTTTAAAAAGAAACATGGTTACTCTGTAGTAACTATATGTGACAACACAAGGTTTGGCCCAGTATTTCAAAAACCACTTTTACACGGCATTGATTTAACTTGCTATTCTCTAACAAAATATGTTGGCGGACACAGTGATTTAGTGGCCGGAGCGGTTGCTGGAAAAAAAGAATATATGGATAAAATTCGCGCCATAAGAAATAGCTTTGGCTTTCACCTAGATCCACATTCTTCTTGGATGATTGGTCGATCATTAGAAACTTTGTTTGTTAGAATGAAAAGAGCGGAAGAGTCAGCTAATGAAGTTGCAAATTGGTTAAAAAATAATCGCTATTCTAAGGTTAAAATTTTTCATCCACAGCATATTAAAGATAAAAAATATCAGGAAACTTTTCGCAAACAATGCTCAGGAAATGGCTCTACATTTGCTTTTGAGATAGATGGAGATAGAAAAAAATCTTTTAAACTTATTAATGCTTTAGTAATTTTTAAATCTGCTGTAAGCCTTGGAGGCACAGAATCATTGATTTGCCATCCCGCGTCTACAACTCATTCTGGAATTCCAAAAGAATTAAGGGAAGATTTTGGAATTAGCGAAGGATTGATTAGAATATCAATTGGACTTGAGAATCCAAAAGATTTAATTGCTGATCTGGAAAACGCTTTTAGGGCGGCGTTTAAATCTTATACCATTTCTATAAAATAAGTTTACACTCACTTCATCTTCTTGTTTTTAAATTTGGTTTTAAAGCGAAGCTGTATCTGGATACTGCAAGCTTTAAAACCAAATTTAAAAACAAGAAGATGAAGTGAGTGTAAACTTATTTTTGGAAATGGTATTAGAACTTTCTAAATAATTGCGATTGATCCTTAAAAGCTTTAAACTCTAGCGCATTTCCGCTTGGATCCAAAAAAAACATTGTGGCTTGTTCGCCAATGCCACCTTTAAATCTAATATAAGGCTCAATTACAAATTTAACTTTTGCGGCGCGTAACTTTTCTGCAAATTCATGCCATTGATTCCATTCTAAAACCACGCCAAAATGTGGCACGGGAACGCCATGACCATCCACTTGATTAACTATTACATCATTTTCTTTGCCCTCTCTTAAGTGAGCAACAAATTGATGTCCAAAAAAATTCCAATCAATCCAGCTTTCATTTGAACGACCCTCTTCAAATCCCAAAAACTCACCATAAAATTGACGAGCTTTTTGTAAATTATTGACAGGAACCGCTAGATGAAATGGTTGTAGCATGATTGATGATTATTTTTTGTTAAAAAAATTTCCAAAACTGTTACAAAATCAAATTAGAATTCAATAACAATTATAAATTAACTATTGAAATAATTTTATCTTTTTTCATAATCCATCTAAATCCGTTTTATAAACACCACACACCACAAACCCAATGCCCAACAGAAACCATCGCTTCTTGCAATTTTGTTTTTTTATATTTTTTGCAAGTAAAGCGCAAGCAGTAACGCTTAATTCAAGCAAAACTAATTACACAACTCCAAGCGATCTTACAACTAGTGGCACCGCCATTAGCAGCACTTTTTCTGGTTCCAGCTCTTCACTAAATAAAATAAAAAATACTTATATAATTACTACTGGCAATGATGGCGCTGTTTCTAGCGCTTATGGCATCAAATCTAGTGGCAATTATAATCAAGTTACCAACGACAATAATGCTTCAATTTTCACCAGTGGAAGCTCTGGGAGAGGCATTAGCATAGCCAATAATTCCATTGCAATTAATTTGGGAAGAATCTCTACGCAAGGCACTACCTCTTACGGAATCTACTCCAACAACAATAATAACATCACAAATTCTGGAATAATTACAACCTCCAACACAACGGCTTATGGAATTTATCTTGATGGCGACAATAATTCCGTAAGCAACGACGGATCAATTACAACGCAAGTTTACGGCATTTATGGCAATGGCAATAATAACCAAATTATAAATTCTGGAACAATCACAACCAACACTAGCTCTTCGGCCTATGGAATTTATATTAGCGCCGGAAGCGTTTCAAATGCTAGCCCTACAAACTATAGCCACGTTAACAACTCTGGCACCATAAATAGCAGCGGCCATGGCATTTATAATAAAGATAATTATAGCAACATCATAAATTCTGGCACCATTGTAAGTGCTGCAGGCTCTAGCATCTACGGCATTAAAAACGAAGGTGAAAATTCCATTATCAGCAATTTAGGAAATATTTCTTCAACAAAATATGCAATTTATAATTTCGACAATAGCACAATTATTAATAATTCTGGCATTATAAATGGTAGAATTAGGCTTGCAGGAGGCACTTTAAATATTTTTGGCGGCGCCATAAATGGTGATGTTGAAGGCTCATCTGGCGCTGGCAATATCAATATTGGCTCAAATTTATATCCGGCGGTTATTTTTAATCAAATAGCAGATTTTAATAATTTAAATATTCTAACAATTAAATCTGGCTCCACCCTTAATTCTGGCGCTTTAATTGATGTGAATCAAATTTTAATTGAAGAAAATTCTACTTTAACATTAGGAATTAATTCATCTACAAACGCAATAATTCAAGGCTTCAACAACTCATCAGGAATTCTAAATATTTCTGGAATTTCTTTTTCTTCTAATAATTTAATTGGAAATTCTAACAACTCTTTGGCGAATTTAAATATTCTATCCAGAGGCTCCCTTACTAATTCAAATAATATTTACGCTGATAATATTTTACTCGATGGAACTCTAAATTTTTTTGAAACTAATCATTTATCAATTTTTGGCAATGTAGTGGGGAGTGGCTTTGGCACAATAAATATAGGAACTCAGAGTCAAATAATTAATGGAAACCTTACTCTAAATAGCGGAGATCAATTAGCGGTAACTCTTAACAATGGCGGCGTTGGAAACCTTGCGGTAAGCGGCTTTGCAAATATTAGCACAGATTCAAAATTACTAATTACTACCAGCTCTAATCAAGGATATATTCCCAGTAACACTCTATACGACCTTATAAAAAGCACTTCAAACCCAATTACTAATTCAATTAGCAAAGAAAATATTTCAATTAATGGCGCCAATTCAAATATTTACGGCTTACTTGAATTCACTACTATCAATATTGAAAATCGCTTAGCACTAAAGATAAATCGACTGCCCGCAGAAAAAGTTACTTTGGATAAAAACGCACAAAATATTTATCAAAATTTAAATGATATTAGTGCCAATAGCAGTGGCAGATTATTAGCATTTCAACAATATATTAACAATAATTTAGCTATTAAAGATGCCACCAAAACTTTAAAGGAACTCACTCCACAATCAGCAAAATCAACACTTGCGGCAACAAATAACATTGTTAATAATTCAATTATTATTGCAGAAAATAGATTGGAAATAATTAATCAGCGCAAATTAGATAATATTCTAAAAAATAATTTTTGGGCGCAAGGTTTTGGAGGCGCACTATCGCAAAAACAAATAGAAAGCGATGATGCTTATAAAATAAATTCAGCCGGAATTTCTTTTGGATTAGATAATGAAATTTCTGATACAGCCACAATGGGCATGGCTTTAAGCCTTGCGCAATCAAATTTAAAATATGGAGATAATTCTAAAAAAAGCATCATTAATACTCGCCAAATTAATCTTTATGGAAGCCAAAATTTTGATGAATATTTTATTGATGGCATTGCCGCTCTTGCGCTGCACAGCCTAGAATCAAAGCGTGCTATCACAACTCCAAACTCTAATGCCAGCGCTAAACATCATGGTCAAACTTATGCAATAAAACTTAAAAGCGGCAAAGTGAATTATCTGCAAAATGGCTTTATTTTAACCCCAGAAATTTCTCTGAATTTTTTACGCAATAATATTTCCAAATATAGTGAAAAAGGGGCCGATGAGTTAAATTTAAATGTTAGCAACATATCTGCAAATTTCTTAGAAGGGCGCGCCGGTGTTAACTTAGGCTATATTACCAAAGCTATTGAACTTGCTGATTTTAGAAAATTTGCAACAAATTTTAAAATTTCTTACGGACACGCTTTTATCAATGACGCTCCAACAACAAAAGCCAGTTTTGCTGGGCAAAATTCAACATTTAATTCAGAAATTTCTCGCATGGATTCTGATAGCTTAAAGCTTGGCACCGAGCTTGCTGCCTATCACAAAGATGATGTGGTTTTTAGTCTTAACTATAATTTTGAACATAAAAAAACTCTCGCCTCACACTTCATTACAGCAAGAATTAGGCAAGAGTTTTAACAATTATAAGAGCTTGTCGAAGGATGATTATTGGACGCAGAGATTATATACTCTCCAAATCCAATCTAAATTATTTAATTTCAAAAATCGCGTCAACCTCAACTGAAACTCCTAAAGGAAGCGAGCCAGATCCCACGGCTGCGCGCGCATGCTTTCCAGCATCGGCAAAAACTTCAGCAATTAAATCAGAAGCGCCATTAGCAACTACAGGATGATCTTTAAAGTTAGCATCACCATTAACAAAAATTCCTAATTTTACACATCTAACTACGCGGTCTAAATTGCCTTCACAGGCAACTTTTAATTGCGCCAAAATACCAATTGCACAAAGGCGCGCTGCTTTTTTAGCGTCTTCTGTAGAAACTTCCGATCCAACTTTTCCTAAAAATTGTAATTTACCATTTTCGAAAGGAAGTTGGCCAGAAACAAAAACTTGATTTCCGGATTTTACAAAACCAACATAATTAGCAACTGGAGCTGCTGGAGTTGGTAGGGCGATTCCCATTTCTGATAATTTTTTTTCAATATTTGACATAATTTTTTAATTAATTTGGTTAATAAAATACAAAAAGAAGCCCGACTTTTTTTTGAGAACCCGCCTCTTATTTTCCTACAATTCCTAATTTTTTGAAAAGCTCACGATCTTTTTCCATTTCAGGATTAGCCGTGGTTAGCAATTTTTCACCATAAAAAATAGAATTTGCGCCGGCTAAAAAACACAAGGCCTGAGTTTGTTCATTCATATTTTCTCTGCCCGCAGATAAGCGAACCACTGATTTTGGCATCATAATTCTTGCAACCGCAATTGTACGAATAAAATCAAATTGATCCAAATCTTCAACTTTGTCAAGCGGCGTTCCCTTAACTTTTACCAACATATTTATTGGCACTGATTGTGGATGATTCGGTAAATTCGCTAACACAATTAACATTTTAGCGCGATCTTCTAATTTTTCACCCATTCCAACAATGCCACCTGAACATACATTTAAACCGGCTTCGCGCACATTTTTTAAAGTGTTAAGGCGATCTTCAAAATTTCTAGTGGAAATAATTTCTGAATAGAATTCGGGCGAAGAATCAATATTATGGTTGTAATAATCAAGCCCCGCCTCTTTCAATTTTTTACTTTGCGAATCGGTTAACATTCCCAAAGTCATGCAAGTTTCAAGTCCAGTTTTTTTAACCTCATCAACAATTGTACAAATTTTTTCTACATCACGATCGTTTAAATTTCTCCAAGCCGCACCCATGCAAAATCTTGATGCGCCAGCCTCTTTAGCATTTTTTGCTGCATCTAAAATTTTAGAAATTTCCATCAAAGATTCTTTTTCTAGACCAGTGTTATAATGAGCTGATTGCGGACAATATTTGCAATTTTCAGGACAAGATCCGGTTTTAATGCTAAGCAAAGTGCTAATTTGCACCGCATTTGGATTATGATTAGCGCGGTGAATTTCGGCTGCTTTAAAAATTAGATCGCTAAAAGGTAAATTAAACAAATTTAACACTTCACCAACATTCCAGTCGTGGCGAGGCGCTAGACTATAAAAAACATTAGCTGAATTTGATGATTTTATTTCTTGATTTTCTTTCATTTTATTTCCAAAGAATATGACATTTAAATAATTCGCCCATTTTATCCTCGCCAATCAAGCGATCAATCGCTAA
Source organism: Rickettsia typhi (assembly GCA_945902255.1). Taxonomy (GTDB): domain Bacteria; phylum Pseudomonadota; class Alphaproteobacteria; order Rickettsiales; family UBA1997; genus UBA2645. The sequence continues at coordinate 10,183 of CAMDMO010000002.1, forward strand.
GTTAATCTCTTCTTTTTCTTGATCTGTTTTGTTTAATAATAGAGATTTTTTTCTTTCTTCAATTCCAAGCCCAATTAAAAATTCGCGCTGAGTAATTAATGAGCGATTTAAACTATAATTTTGAGCAATTTTATCAAGCGCTAAAAAATCAACTAAGGCAGTAATATCAGACTCTGCAACATTTTCCAAAATATTAGTTTTTTGATGATTTTTTATTGCCTGCAAACTATTTGCAAAATCATTTTTTACATAACCATAATCAATATTTATTGCCATTCCGCCCGCTTTTTTCAAAGCTTTGCAAAGCTGCTCCATAAAATCTCTAGCGTCTTTACTATATTCAAAAACCGCTCCAAAAGGCGCTTTTTGCGAAGCTTCGCAACCAATTAAATTTTCTACAAATTGATGAATCTGTAAATTAAATTTTGCTAAAATAAATTCTAATTTTTCATTTTTTTTCTCAATCAATCTTTCGCACCAACCAATATCAGTCTTAACAAATTGATCAATTGCAAAGCAGTCAAACAGCTCATTGGAAATAAAAAAAATTTCTTTTTTATCAGAAATTTCATCCAGATTTTCATGCCAATTAATTTGAAATTGAGATAGATTTTTTTGCTGAATTTTTTTTAAAAACTCACTTATTTCAATAATATGAAGAGTTGCGCATTCAAGAAAATCAAGGGCTTGAGGAATTTTTTTATCAGCTAGTTTTTGAATCGAAATTAAAATATCTCTAAATAAAGTGCCCTTGCCAGCACCCATTTCAACTAAAGAAATTTTAGATTTTTTTATGCTAAAGATTTGAAGAATATAAGCGGCTAAAATTTCGCCAAAAACTTGACTAATCTCGGGAGAGGTAATGAAATCAGCATCTTTTCCAATGGGATTTTTTTTGCGATAATAACCACTATTTTTCTCAAATAGGGCATCGCTCATAAAGCGAGAAATTTTCAAGGTCGCCAATTAAGAAAGTTTTTTAACAATTTTAAACCAACTTCACCACTTTTTTCAGGATGAAATTGCACACCAAAAATATTATCTTTTGCAATTATTGCGCAAATTTTAGAACCATATTCAACATGCGCTAATGCATTATTTTCATTTTGACAAACAAAGTGATAAGAATTGGCAAAATAAAAATGGTCATCATTTTTAATATCTTTTAAAACCTTGTGTTTATTAGGTTTTATCATGATTTCATTCCAGCCTATATGAGGAATCTTTAAATTTGGTGCATTAATTTTTTCAACTTTTCCGTTAACAAAACCAAGACCTTGATGTTCACCATTTTCATATCCAATTGACGCCAAAACTTGCATCCCCGCACAAATTCCGATAAAAGGTTTTTTTTCATTTAATACTTGTCGCCTAATTTCTTCTATTAGCCCGTTTACTGACTTCAAGCCATTCATACAATCTTCAAAAGAACTAACTCCGGGTAAAATAAGGTGATTTGCAGATTTAATCTCTGACGGTCTATTCGAAATAACCACTTCACCAACGGTTTTAACAGCTGAAATTGCGTTAAAAACCGATTCTACATTGCCTGCGCCATAATCAATTATTACTATTTTCATATTTTAAATGGCAAAAGACTTGGGATTGAAAATGGTATTGTCAAACTCAGAAGATTTTTCAAATTTATCTATAAAACGCAATTTCGCTTCAACTTCATTTTGGCCAAAAACAACTCCAGCCAATTGATAATTTTTTTTCTTCAAATTTTCACAAAGCCAATAGTTGGCGTTTAGAGCTACAATAAAAATATAGGATATTTGCAAAATAATTTTATCAGAATCTGATAAAAAATCATCTAAAAAACCAAATGCTATATTGATTAGCAATAAAGCAAGAAATTCACACCACATTTTATGATATAAAAACCACAAGCCGCTAAAAAGAAAGGCGGTAAAAGAAAATCCTTCTTTTAACAGAATTATATCTTCGATTTTTCCTGATTGATTTTTTTTAATTAGAGCGTTGTAGATTTTCATGATCTATTGAATTGTCGTCATTTGAGTAAAGCGAAGCTATATCCATTGCTCGGTTTTGAGCAATGGATAAGCATATGCACTTATTTAAATCACAACATTTAGTCGACTTATCTTAAGTCTTTGAATATCAAAACTTCTAAACAGCTAAAGCTTTTTTTGCTTTTTCAACAATTTGAGCAAAAACTGCGGGCTCTTTAATAGCAAGATCTGAAAGCACTTTGCGGTCTATGTCAATTTTAGCAATTTTTAAACCATTGATAAATTTTGAATAAACTAAACCATGCTCTCTAACTGCAGCATTGATTCTTTGCACCCAAAGCGCGCGGAAATCGCGTTTTTTAGCTCTGCGATCGCGATATGCGTAACGCAATGCTTTTTCAACTTTTTGAATTGCAATACGGAAGCAGTTTTTTGCTCTGCCGCGATATCCTTTGGCAAGTTTTAAAATCTTTTTGTGTCTAGCTTTTTTAGTGACACCTCTTTTTACACGACTCATATGAATCTCCTAGAAAAATAATTAAATTAGAAAGCTTTACAAGCGCTTATATTAATGGCTGTAAGGCATTTTGAACTTCAAAATACTGTGTGTATTGCCGTCAGCAAGTACCGCAGATTTACGCAAGTTTCTAATTCTTCTTTGGCTTTTTTTGCCCAAGTTATGTCTTTTTCCAGCTTGCTTATGGAGAATCTTTCCAGTCCCAGTAACCTTGAATCTCTTCTTGGCACTGCTGTTTGTTTTCATTTTTGGCATATCATTTTAAATTAAAGTTAATAAGCAGAAAGCACAGGTAGAAAGCCTTGAACCCGTGAATCATTCGCTTTCGCTCTTGCGAGCTACAGCGCAATAAATTCGCTTGCCAATCTTGACTAGCGAATTCTTAATATCCCCCGTCGCCAACTCAACGCAATTGTTAAACTCCCAATCGCGCTGTAGCGTCAGCGAAGGCGGATGGTGGGATCGGCAGGGATCGAACCTGCGACCAAGACGTTATGAGCGTCCTGCTCTAACCGCTGAGCTACAATCCCATAAGAAAAAACCACTTTATTACAAGCGGTTAGCTATTTGTTTTGCTGTGTAAACACAGCTGGGCTGAGCTACAATCCCATAAGAAAAAACCACTTCAACTACCAGCGGTTAGCTATTTGTTTTGCTGTGTAAACACAGCTGGGCTGAGCTACAATCCCATAAGAAAAACCACTTTATTACAAGCGTTAGCCGTGACTTCGTTGCATAAACACAACTAGACCTGAACTATAGCCCTATTACTCTTTTCGCGATTAATTATAAAACTAAAGAGGGGCGTGGACTATAGATAGGGCTTAGTTTTTTGCAAGGATTTTATGATTTTGCCTTTGAAACCGCAACCAAAGCTGGTCTGATTAAACGATCTGATATAGTGTATCCAGCCTGAATAACCTGTAAAATAGTACCTTCTTCAGACTCAGATTCAACCCGACTAATCGCCTCATGAAAATTATGATCAAATTTTTGATTTAGAGGATAAACTCTTTTGATTTGATTTTTTTCTAAAACTTTCAGCAATTCTTTTTCGGTCATCAAAATTGCATCTGAATAATTTTTAATTACTGGATTTTTTTCAATTTCTGCTTTTGGTGCATTTTCACTAGCTAAGAAGAAATTTTCTACCACAACAACTAAATCATTGGCAAAATTAGAAACGGCAAATTTTGCAGTTTTTTCAATTTCTTCGCGCGACCTTCTTCTCACATTGTCAAGTTCGGCCAAACAGCGTAGCAACTTATCATTTAGGTCGGTATTTTTTTGCTCAAGCTCATTGATTTTTACTTCAAGGGGATTTTGCTCTTCTGCTTGTTGCTCTTGATTTTCTTGCTCTTGTTGCTCTGGATTTTTATTTTGATTTTCTTCCATTTTACTCCTGCATTATGGGCGCCTCTAAAATTGGATTCTAGGCAATTTTGAGGAACTCTATTGTTGTTAATAATGCCAAATATACTAACAATTAACCGATTTTCAATAGCATAGTTGCTTTAAAAATTTTTAATCTTTAAGATGCTCTTACTCAAGTTATCTAGAATCTACATTAATTTTCCTTATATAAAACATGTCAGAAAAAATCTTTGATCAAGCTAGTTACTTGGTTCCAATGGTAATTGAACAAACCGCCAAAGGCGAAAGATCCTTCGATATTTATTCTCGTCTATTAAAAGAAAGAATCATTTTTTTATCTGGACCAGTAAATGACCAAGTTTCATCTTTGATTGTGGCACAACTTTTATTTTTAGAATCGGAAGATCCAAAAAAAGATATTTATTTTTACATTAATTCTCCTGGAGGAATTGTAACTTCTGGTCTTGCAATGTATGACACTATGCAATATATCCGTCCAGATGTTGCAACTCTTTGCATTGGGCAAGCTGCTTCAATGGGCTCGCTTCTTTTAACCGCTGGCGCTAAGGGCAAAAGATTTTCTCTGCCAAATTCGCGCATCATGATTCATCAACCATCTGGCGGATATCAAGGTCAAGCAACTGATATTGAAATTCATGCTCAAGAAACTTTAAGTTTAAAAAGAAGGCTGAATCAAATTTATACCAAACATACTGGCCAAGAGTTAAGTGTGATTGAAAGATCAATGGAGCGTGACAATTTTATGTCTCCTGAAAAAGCTAAAGAATTTGGATTAATTGACGAAGTAATCGATAAAAGAATTGAAAAACAAGACTAATTTATGAATAAAAAAAATAACGGTGGCACCGGCGATGATCACACTAAAGACAAAGAGCTATTCTGTTCTTTTTGTGGAAAAAGCCAACATGAAGTAGTAAAATTAATCGCTGGACCAGCGGTTTTGATTTGCAACGAATGTATTGGTTTGGGCATGGATATTTTGCGTGAAGAGCAAAAAAAATCACCCTTGTCAAAAATTGGCAGCGCCAAACCTACTCCGCAAGAAATTATCAAAATTTTAGACGATTATGTGGTTGGACAACAGCATGCTAAAAAAGTATTGTCTGTTGCGGTTTATAACCACTATAAGCGCATTGATTCTATTGGCTCCATGACTTCCGATGGCGTTGAAATCAATAAGTCTAATATTTTAATGATTGGGCCAACCGGATGCGGAAAAACTCTTCTTGCGCAAACTCTAGCCAGAATTTTAGATGTGCCTTTTACAATGACTGATGCCACTTCACTTACAGAAGCTGGTTATGTTGGGGATGATGTTGAAAATATCATTGCTCGTCTTTTGCAAGCCGCAAATTATGATATTGAAAAAACTCAGCGCGGCATTGTTTATATTGATGAAATCGATAAAATCGCTCGCAAATCAGAAGATAATACTCGTCGAGATATTTCTGGTGAAGGTGTTCAACAAGGTTTGTTAAAAATAATTGAAGGCACGGTTGCTTCGGTTCCAACACAACCCGGAAGAAAATCTTCTCAACAAGAATATGTACAAATCGATACTAAAAATATTTTATTCATTTGCGCTGGCGCTTTTTCTGGACTTGAAAAAATCATAGCATCTCGCGGTAAAGGCTCTTCAATTGGCTTTGGCGCTGATGTTCGTGAAAAAGATGATTTAAGCCGCACCGACATTTTTAACGAAGTTGAGCCTGACGATTTAATTAAATTTGGTCTAATTCCAGAAATAGTTGGAAGACTTCCTATTGTTGCTCCACTTAAAGGTTTAAGCGAAGAAGATTTGGCAAGAATTTTATCTGAACCAAAAAATTCCATCGCTAAACAATATCAAAAACTTTTCAATCTTGATAAGGTTGAATTAACTTTTGAAGAAGAGGCGATAAAAGAAATTGCTAAAAAAGCAATCGACCGCAAAACCGGCGCCCGTGGACTTCGCGCCATTGTTGAAAATATTCTTTTAGATGCAATGTTTGAAGCTCCTTCTAAGAAAAATATTAAATCGGTTAGAGTTTTAAAAGAATCAGTAACTGAAGGAAAAGAGTTGGAAATTGAAAGACTTACTTCTAAAGAAATTGAAGAAAGAGATGGTAAAAAAACAATTTCTGCAGTTCCTGATAAAGAGAAAGTTGCGGTTTAATTAAAGCCGTCGCATTCAAAAAACTTACTTTATCTTTTTTTTAGCCATATCCAGCCGCTGGGCGTGGTTTGTGAACGCGCCCACAAGCTCTTGCAATGTTAAAAATAGTCATAAAATCGTGATCAGACCAGTGATGGTAGATTACTTATTATCCCAAATTGGCGTTAATAGTGAGTTTTTACACCCCCCCCTTTAAAACCTTTATCTCCAAAGCATGCATTCCATTTTCAAACTCACTTTTCAACAACTCATTTATTTTTCTATGAGCTTGAATTTGGCTTAAGTTTTTTAATTCTTCTGATTTAATAGTAATCGCAAAGTGAGTCTCGCCACTTCCATTATCTCCACTATGGCCACTATGTAAATATGAGTTATTTTTTACCTGTAAAAGCTCTGATTTAAAAGCTTCACTAAGTTTTTTTTCTATTCTTTCTTTCATGTTAATAACTCTGTTAATAAATTGTTAAAAACTAGTACTTTATTCACATATTAGTTTTTTCAAAAAAAGTTATTAAAAATTTCAACATTTTATCCACAGATTTTTAACTGTTGAAAAAAATATTTTTAAAATTCTATATCTGTTGATAACTTTTATAAATCCTTTATTATCAATAGTTAGTAAAAATTAAACCTGTTAATAAAATTGTTAAAAACTTTTAATTAAATAATTCACAGCACTATTAAAATTATTATATATTTATAAATGAATAAATTAATTAATACTCTAGTAAAAAAAGAAAAATTTTCAAATCCACCAATTTGGATTATGAGACAAGCTGGAAGATATCTTCCAGAATATCGTCAAATAAGATCGAATGTTAGTAACTTTTTAGATCTTTGTTATAATCCAAAACTAGCTTCTGAAGTTACACTTCAACCAATTGAGCGATTTGACTTTGATGCAGCAATTATCTTTTCTGATATTTTAGTAATTCCAGATGCTTTAGGAATTAAAGTTGAATTTGTAAAAAATGAAGGGCCTAAATTAGAAGCCTTATCTGGTCAATCTGATCTTAAAAAATTAAAAATTAACAATATAAAAAACCATCTATCACCGGTTTTTGAGGCTTTAGAACTTACAAAATCAAAACTTTCAAAAGATAAAGCTTTAATAGGATTTTCAGGATCACCTTGGACTTTGGCGACTTATATTTGCGAAGGTGGTGGCTCAAAACATTTTGATGTTGTAAAAGAATTGATGATTCGCGATGAAAAATTTTTCTCTGAATTAATTGATATTTTATCTGAAGCTATAATTACTTACACATGCTTACAAATTGAGGCTGGAGCTGATGTTATAAAACTTTTTGATTCTTGGGCGGGAGTTTTATCGCAAAATCAATTTGAGAAATGGGTAATAAATCCAACGAAAAAAATTATTTCAGGAATACGCGCCAAACATCCGAAAACACCAATTATTTGTTTTCCGAAGGGTGTTGGAGCTTTATATGAAAATTTTGCTCGTGAGGTTGATTGTAACGCAATTGCGATAGATCAAAATCTTCCAAGTAACTGGGTAAAAAATAATTTACAGAAAAATCTTGGAATAGTAGTTCAAGGAAATTTGGATAATTTTTTATTAGCTTTTGGAAGTAAAGAACAAATCGAAAAAGAAGTTTTACAGATTTTGAAAAATTTTGGTGATTATCCTTTTGTTTTTAACTTAGGTCATGGAATTTTACCGGAAACCCCGATTGAAAATGTTGAATTAGTTATGAAATTGGTTAAAAATGGGATTTTAAGAGGTTAAATTTTTAATTTAAAAAACTTCATTTGTTGTTACGAGTTTTTATATTATAATAATAAATTGGTTAATAAATATTAATAAATTGATTAAAAATATGGGAATTACAGCTACTCTTAAATCTTTCTTTTCTGGTTCTAAAGAAAACTCTACTAAAAAGGGAGTTGATCCAAGTAGTATTTCTGAAAATAGCGTTCAAGATTGGGGAGCTAATCAAATTTCTCAAGATGCTAAAGCTGCGGCTATGCAAGCAGTTTCTTCAGTTCAACCAGAAATGAAAAAAATGGAAATAAGTGGACCGACATTAACTGGTGCACAAATTACTAATCCAGTGTTACAAAAAGTTGCAAATCAAACAATTCAAAATAATCAGGGATCTTCTAGATAATATAGATTAATTAAGTAATGAGTAAAAGACCAAGAGATATATCACCAGTTCTATTTCCTGAATTATATTCATCGGATGAAGATTCTGAAGCACCAACAAGAGAAGAAGAAAAATGGCCTTCAGCTGGTGGTGCGATGGCAAGTAGAAATTCTGGTCTTCCAAAAGCGCTGAAGAGAGAAATTGGTAGAAAAGGAGTTTTGAATATTGAAAAAGTGGGATCTGGTGTAGCGGCTCCTATGTCAAATCAAACAAAAATACATCGCAAGAAAGTAGAATGGCCTTCTTCATCTGGGGCTGGGGTAGGAAGCTTAGAGCTTAGAAGGGTGGGAGAGGAGGAATCTGATGTAGCAGCTCCTCTACCAAAACCAAAAGATAAAAAATTGGCCAGAACTGAAGATAAAGGTTTAAATCTTAAAAAAAGTAGATTGAAAGAAAAATCAAAAGAACCACTACAGCAATGGCCTTCTTCAAAATCACTGTTAGCCGAAGATCAAGAATATAAACGAGGAAGGGGCTTGAGATTGGAAGTGGTAGCTCCTCCTAAGCCACCATCAGCTGTAGTTGCGAAGCCGAACAAAAAAGCATCTAGTAGGTTAAAAGCAGCAGAACATAAACATGCGGCCGCAAAATAATTAAAATATCTTAAAAAAATCTTCCGTATTTTTTACAGCATCAACAGTTCCAATGTGAAAATATTTTCCTGATAATTCAATAGCCTTTATACCTTGAACCGCGCCACTTTCAAGAGTTGCGGTTTTATAAAAATGTGACATTGAAAAACATTTTGCAGGAGGATTTTTAAGAATTTTTGGATTAATAATTTGTAATCCAACAAAAACATGGCTCATAGATGAATTCTTAACTCTGTGAAGTTCTCCAGTTTTAGAATTTAAATTAAAATCTCCGCCACCAAATTCATTTCCATCATATCCTAAATAATCTTCTTTCTTTTTTAGACCCAATAAAATGTCACAATCGCTTGATTTCCAAGCGTTACAGAGATTTTTAATGTCAGAAATATTATTTTCTTCTTGCCATAAAATATCTCCATTAATAGTTAAAAGCGGCTGTTCAAACTCAATTTTATCGCTTGCAAATACTAGTCCGCCACCAGTTTCAATTTTTTCAATTTCGCTGGAAAAAATTATTTTCGGATTGTTTAAATCTTTAATATGCTGAGCTAGTTTTTCTTTTAGATAAAATCCATTAATAATAATTTTTTTTATTGATGAAATTTTATCTAATTTTTCGATTGTGTAATCAATAATTGCTTTGTTTTTTATTTTTACCAAAGGCTTAGGAATTGTATCTGTAAGTGGTCGCATGCGCTCTCCGCGGCCAGCGGCAAAAATAAAAGCTTGAGTAATCATAGTTTTAAATAGTTGAATAATTTACAACAGTAATTCGCCAATAACACTCGGTCAATCACCCGCCCCTTGAGGGCGGGTGATTAGATTGAGTGCGTTATTGAAGAGTTGGTGCTTACAGCTCTCCAAAAACTAAAAACGCCTCAGCATTTTCAACTTGGTTAGTTAAAACTCCGCCAACTTGTGCGTTCCATAGCTTGCTGTAAGTGCCGTTTAAGGCAAGTAAATCTTTGTGATTGCCATCTTCAACAATTTTTCCTTGATCAAAAACTAAAATGCGATCCATGATTTGTAGGGTGGAAAGGCGATGGGCAATCACTAATACGGTTTTATTTTGCATTAAATTTTTTAAACTATCTTGAATAAAATTTTCAGTGATGGAGTCAAGCTGGCTGGTTGCTTCGTCCAAAATTAAAATTGGTGCATTTTTTAAGAAAGCTCGCGCCAAGGCAATTCTTTGGCGCTGTCCGCCAGATAATTTTACGCCTCTTTCGCCAACTAGCGAATTATATTTTTCTGGAAGTCTTTCAATAAAATCATGACAGTGAGATTTTTTTGCCGCTTCAATTATTTCTTCAAGAGTTGCAGAATTTTTGCCGTAGGAAATATTTTCTAAAAGGCTGCGATGAAATAAGCTGGGATCTTGCGGAATCACGCCAATTGAGGCGCGAAGTGAGTCTTGAGAAGTTTTAGAAATATCTTGTCCGTCAATTAAAATTTCGCCTTTAGTTACATCAAAAAGTCGTAAAATTAAATTTACAAAAGTAGTTTTGCCGCCGCCAGAATGGCCGACTAAACCGATTTTTTCACCCGCTTTTATAACTATAGATTTATCAGCAAAAAGAGGAGTAGAATTTTTGTAAGCAAATTCAACATTTTTAAAAATAATTTCACCTTTTTCTACTTTTAAAATTTCTTCGCCGTCTTTTAATTCTAAGGGTTGGTGAATAATTTTTAACGCCTGTTTTACCATTCCTAAATGCTCTAAATAATCACGCATTTGACCTGCGGCATTCCACATTTCATTTATTAGCCAGCAATTTATGGTAAATAGCATCATGAAATCTCCTAGAGTAACAAGGCTTTGGCTATATAAATAAATTAAAGCAATTATGCAAAAGGTAAAATAAATTCCAAAAGTTAGGCCGTGAATTGTAAAAAATTTCAGCAAAAATAAATTGCGGCGCCTTGAAAGAATTGTGAATTCATCACATAGATTTTCGATATTATTTTTCTCTTTTTTGCTCGAAGAAAAAAACTTAACATTGCTTATATTGCTTAGAATATCAACAAGGCAGCCGGTAATTTTTGATGATTGATCGGAAAGATCAGATGACATTTTATTGGTTAATTTTGCAGCTCTAATAGCAAGAAAAATAAATAAAATTGCCCATAAAATAATGCCAAAAGCAAAGATTTTATGAATTGAATAAAGTGTAAAAAAAGCGACTATTAAAGCTAAAAAAGTTTTTAAAAAATTATAAAGCGAAGTTTCAAGAATGCTGTGAGATGAATGGGCAAGTTCTTTTACGCGATTAGTTAAGGCTCCTGAAAAATTATTTTGAAAAAAATTATGAGAATGTTTCATCAAATATTCCATGTTATCCACGGTAATTTTTTTTCTTAAAAGTGGCGCCATTTTCATCCAAGCAAAATCAGAAATACGCCAAATAAAACCCGGTAAAATAGTTAAAATAATTAATAAAATTGCGATTGGAGTTATTTCGGCGGTCAAATTTTCTTTAGGAACTATGGCGAGTTTATCGATCATTAATTTAGAAACATAAGGCCAAAGTGAAATGTCGATTGCGGCGTAAGTGATAACAAATAAATGAAGCGCTAGATAGAATTTGAAAGGCCTTAGAGAGGTTTTAAAAAATGAAATCAGGATGTTGTCGCTTTGCATTTTGCTTTTATTTAAGTGATAGATTTGGGCCTAAACCCTGCCTTTCTTGAGTTATCATCTTTGTCTTTTTCAAGTTATCGTCATCATCTTTCTCAAGTTGTCACCCCGTCGAATGACGTCCATCTAGTCACGAATTCTCAACTTAATTTAAAATCGAGATCTTGACGAAATGGACCCCGTCATTCGACGGGGTGACAACTTGAGAAAGAGGATGATAACTCAAGAAATACGAAGATGATAACTTAAGAAATACGAATGCAATAAATTTGAGAGAGATTGCTATTACAAAACATCTAACCCAATATCCACCGCTCTCGCCGAATGCGTTAATAAGCCAATCGAAATAAAATCAATATCGAGTTTGGCAAAATTTTTAATATTATCTAAGTTGATTCCGCCAGAAATTTCGATTTTAGTTTTTTTAGAATTTTTTCTGATTATCTCAGAGCATTTTTTTATCTCTGCGGCGCTCATATTATCCAGCATAATAATATCAGGTTTTGATTTTATTGACTCAAAAACTTGTTTAAAATTATCACATTCAATTTCAATTTTCTTGTCAGATTTTTTTGCTAAAGCTAGGGCCTTAGAAACAGAGCCTGCGGCGGCAATGTGATTGTCTTTGATTAAGATCATGTCAGATAAATTAAAGCGATGGTTTTTTCCACCGCCCGCAACAACGGCATATTTTTGCAAGTCTCGCAAGCCAACTATAGTTTTTCTTGTATCTAGAATTGTAATTTTTTTATTATTTAATTTTTTTACAAATTGATTGGTTAAACTTGCAACCCCGCTTAAATGCTGAATTAGATTAAGTATAACTCTTTCACCGCTCAAAATTAATTTTGCGTCACCTTGACCTTTCGCTATTATTTTTCCTGCTTTTATTTTATCTCCATCATTAGAAAAAATTTCTAAAGTAATTTTTGAATTTTTAAATTTTGGTGATTTTTTTAGCGAGGTAAAAACCTCTTTAATAATTTCTTTTCCACAAAAAATAATTTCTTCGCGAGTCTTGATTTCAAAGGCTATTTGACTATTTTCTGCAATGGTTAAATCGGAAGTAATATCATTAAAAGCACAATCTTCATCCAGTGCAATTTTAATAATGTCAGATAATTTTTTATTATTTATTGGCATTTTTTTGGATCAAATTTTTGTGCTTTAAGTTTGCGCAAACGCTCATTAATAAAGTGGCGCATAAAATTCATTTCTTGTGGGCTTATTTGGTGAATTCCACTTTCGCTTTCTTGAATTAATTTACTAATTACTTGAAAAGCCATGCAGCCATCTCCCATTTTTTCATGAATAAAGGCTGGCATTTCCTTTGTCCAAAATGGTGCGTTTTTAGCGTTATTTTGACTTAGCTTGTAAGCTAAATCAAGAGCGCGATTCATGTCACCAAGATTCATTTTTGCAATGTAAGTTGCTTGAAAAAGCCACCACCAATTAGCATCTATATCTTGCGAAGAATGTTCGTCGAGATAATTGACAATGTAAATTGTATCTTCGTTTTTTTGAGTTTGTGCGTAATAATAGCTAGCAAGCGAAGGCACCAGATTCGATTTGCTGTTTAATTCATCAAGCATTTTCATCCATTGATAAACATGGTTGTAATCATATTTTTTCAGCGCAACAAAGCCGGCAAAAACATCGCCAGAGTTTTGCAGGCGAGTGGCAAGCGCACGAAATAAAAATTCCTTATCGCCTAAAGAAAGGGCTGAAACCAGATATTTATTTGGCGGAGATGGTATAATTTCAAAATTTGGCTTGATATTTTCGGTGTTTTTCCAGAAAAAAATTTGGCAAATGAAGGCGAGTAAAAAAAGATAGAAAAAGATTTTGTGGGAATAAAGATGATATAGGAGTTTGGCTTTGTAATTCATTAAAACTGCTTTTTCTTAAAATCGTGAAAGGACATGAAAATCATGAGCGGAATGTAAATTAGCGACTGCAATAAAATCAGTTTTAAATTTTCAAAATTAGTAACGCCATAGCTAAGCCACTCGCTTTGTCCAAATAAATCTAAGCGCGGAAAGATAGCGGATAAAAATTTTAGTGCAGATCCCAAAATATGGCTTTTTGCCTGAGAAAAATCTTGAGGCAAATTAATCGCCATTACAAACATTCCCATTAAGCGCGAAATTATGTAAAAAGCGAAAGAAGACATTATCGCAGAAAAGGAATTTTTTAAAATTAGCGAGGCTAGAAGTGAAAATGAAATCACAATTAAAGTTTCGGATAATAAAGATAGAGACCAAGTCAAAAGCCCTATTTTATTAGCATTGGTTACAATTAAAATTGCGATAATTAGTGGAATAAAAATCAAAATTGCGGTGAAAAAAAATCCGAATAAATATCCTAAAATAAATTTTTCTCGCGAAATTGGTTTGGAAATTATGAATTCAACTTCCTTATTTTCAAAGGCGCGGCTGATATTTAGGCAAACAAATAAAATCATACCAATTTCAATAATTACTCTAGAAGAGCCGGCTATGTAAGCTGCACTGGTTTGCTGCTGTTCAATTAAAGCGGTTGATCCAAGAAAAATTGAAAGAGAAATTGAGGTGATGAGGGTTAGAAATAATCCAATATAAAGGCGATCTCTGATGCCGGTTAGAAGGATATATTTAAAAATGGATTTCACGACTAATTAAAAAATGGGCGTTTAGTGCTATCGAATTTATTTTGGAAATCGCGATCATATTTGGACGCAGGACTATTGCTGTTAACAATCGTGGCTTTAACAAAAATTACAGTTTCAGTAATTGTAGATGTTCTGCTAGTTGATTTAAATAGCCAGCCAAGCACTGGAATTCTGCTAAGAAATGGAACCCCAATATCTGTGTTATCTGCCGCTTCTTTCATTAATCCGCCAATTACAACTATGTTACCGCTTTGAATTTTTGCCATGGTATCCAATTCCCTTGTTTGCATTACAGGCACTTTATTTTCAATTAAAAATCCATCTCCGGCAGCGTTTTTAGGGCTTGCAGGATCTATCACATCTGCACTTTTAACTGTGATTTTTGGTTTTATGTTTAAAGTAATTTCCTGAGTATTTACATTAATGGATGGAACGATTTCTACAATCATGCCTTCATTTTCTTCTAATTTAGTGGATGTTATTGTTGCTGCAACCACCGAAGTAGAAGCTCCAACACTAGTTGATTGAGTGGAATCAACTTTAAAATAAACTAATTTATCAGAAAAGTTTAGAGTCGCCTTTTGATTGTTGATGGCATGAATGCGTGGACTGGATAATGTTCTGGTAACCCCAAATGTTTCTAAAGCTTTCATTTTAGCATTTAAGTCAGTTCCAGCTATTGTGTTTAAAATCAGACTCGCTCCTCCGTTAAGGCTATCAGCGGGAGTGCTTCCGATGCTAATGCTCTGATCAGTTTGCGCCCAATTTATTCCGGCCTTAAACTCGTCTTTTAATTTTACTTCAACTAGTTTTGCTTCAATAATAACTTGTGAGGAAGTGCTTTTTTCAACTGCCGCAAGATATTTAATAATTTCTTTATGTTGTTTTTCTGAGGCATAAGCCGACATTATTCCGGCTGATTTATTTATTGAAACCGAAGAAGTTTTTCCACCACCAGAGCCGTCGGCAGAAGAGGTGGCGGTAGAGGTTAATATTGAATTAATATTTGATTCAACATCGCTCCAAAGGGCGCTAGAAATTAAATAATCGACAAAATAATTTTTGGTATAAGGAGTGTCGCGTTCAAAATGTAAAACACCATTTTGATAAGAATAGCGAAGATCTCCAAGAGATGCGATGCGGTCGATTATTTCTTTTAATGGACGATTTTTAGCATTTAAAATTATGCCGCCAGATATAGTGGGGTCAAGGTCGATGTCAATTTTTGCAGCGCGTCCAAGTTCGATTAAAACATCTTTTAGTGGAACTTGATCAGTAACTGAAAAAGAGATAGTTTTGTCGCCGCCAATTATTGGAGGAGGTGCGGCAACTATTAATTTTGACATTCTTGGAATAGGAGTTTCTCTAGAGGCTCTTTCTTCTCTTTCCGCTTTTTCTTTGGATCTGTCTTTAATTAAACTATCTTTAACATCTTGTCTGGTTAATCCATTTTGCCTGTCGATTGGATCAATTTTGCCTTGAGTTTTAACTGAATTAGGGAGTTTTTTTTTGTCAGAGCCTTCTTGGGCGCAAGAAAGTAGGGACGCTATAAGTAAAATAGCGAAAGTTTTTCTGATTATATCAGTTGGTCTTGACACTTGATTTTACTTGATTTGTTGGGATGTAAAACATTTCTTGAAATTATATATTAATTAAGATGTTATTTGTGAAATTTTTTTTAGCAATTAATTTTGCCAAAAGAAAAAATGCCTTTTAAAGTGTGTCAAAATAAATATTTAGGGCGCTAAAAAATCTAGCTATAAACTAAGTCGCTTAAAACTTTTACAAAATTTTTTTAAAAAAAATGATCAAAGAACAAGATAAAATTTTTACCAATCTTTACGGCTTTAATTCTTCAAATTTAGAAGAATCCAAAAAAAGAGGAGATTGGCTAGATACAAAAAAATTTCTTGATTTCGGTGGCGAATGGCTGATTTCACAAGTTAAAGATTCTGGGCTTCGCGGTCGCGGTGGCGCTGGGTTTCCAACTGGAATGAAATGGTCTTTTGTGCCAAAAAAATCTGATCCGCGTGAAGGAAAGCCGCATTATTTAGTGATTAACGCTGATGAATCTGAGCCAGGAACTTGTAAAGATCGCGATATTTTGCGCAATGAGCCACATAAATTGCTAGAAGGTTGTCTTTTGGCCGCTCGCGCCGTTAACGCCAACACCTGTTATATTTATATTCGTGGCGAATATTATAATGAAGCAGTTGCTTTGCAGCGCGCAATTGATGAAGCTTACGCCGCAAATTTAATTGGTAAAAATGCTTGTGGAAGTGGATGGGATTTAGATATCTATATTCATCGTGGAGCTGGTGCTTACATTTGCGGAGAAGAAACCGCTTTACTTGAAAGTTTGGAAGGCAATAAAGGTCAGCCTCGTTTAAAGCCGCCATTTCCGGCGCTAATCGGGCTTTATGGTTGTCCAACGGTAATTAATAATGTTGAATCAATTGCAGTAGTTCCTGAAATTCTTCGTCGTGGAGCTGCGTGGTTTGCGGGTTTGGGTCGTGAAAAAAATACTGGTACAAAAATTTTCTGCATTTCTGGCCATGTAAATAAACCCTGTAATGTGGAAGAAGAAATGGGAATTCCGCTTCGTGAATTAATTGAAAAACATGCCGGTGGAGTGCGTGGTGGTTGGGATAACCTGCTTGCAATAATTCCCGGAGGATCTTCAGTTCCGCTTTTAACCAAAGAAGTTTGTGATACTGTTTTAATGGATTTTGACTCTCTAAAAGCCGCGGGCTCTGGCCTTGGAACTGCTGGCGTAATTGTGATGGATAAATCAACTGATATAATTGCTGCAATTGCTAGACTTTCTCACTTTTACAAACATGAATCTTGCGGTCAATGCACGCCTTGTCGCGAAGGCACTGGTTGGATGATGAGAATTATGGATCGTATGATTTTAGGAAATGCAAAAGTTGAAGAAATTGATCAATTATATAATTTAACTAAACAAATCGAAGGTCACACAATTTGCGCTTTGGGAGACGCTGCAGCTTGGCCGGTGCAGGGTTTAATTAAGAATTTCAAAGGTGAAATGATTAGTCGAATTGAAAAAAATCAATCTTAATTATGACTAAAATTGTTGCCTTAATCACTGCTTGTGGGCGTGGCAATCGCTTTAATCATGGCGAAGGAATTCCAAAGCAATATTTGCCAGTTGCGGGAATGTCTTTATTGCGCCATTCCATTTTAGCTTTTTTAAATCATCCAAAAATTGACGATGTAATTTGTGTTATTCATCCAGATGATATAGCGCTTTACGAAGAAGCCGCTGCTGGTCTTGATCTGCTTAATCCAATTTTTGGTGGCGAAACTAGACAAGCTTCAATTCGCATGGGGCTTGAAGCTTTGCGTGATTATAATCCAAAAAAAGTTTTAATTCATGATGGCGTTCGTCCTTTTGTTTCTAAGCGAATCATTAATGGCATTTTAGAAAAACTCGAAACCCATCCTGCGGTAATTCCGGCAATTGCAGTTGAAGATACGCTAAAAAAATATTCTGATGGAAAAATTGAATGGACTTTGGAGCGAGATAATTTGTGGCGCGCCCAAACTCCACAAGGATTTATCTATGAAGATATTTTAAATTCTCACGTCGCTTTTAAAGATTTAAATTTCACCGACGATGCTTCGCTTAATGAATATGCGGGAATTCCGGTTGCGATAATTCCGGGTTCACAAAATAATTTTAAAATTACTACTCAAGAAGATTACGAGCGCGCAAATAGAATAGCGTCAATGTTGAATCAAAATGTTAAAGAAGAAAATCGTTGTGGCACGGGTTTTGATGTTCATGCTTTTAGGCAGCGCAAAGCGGATGAAAATAATTTTATTCGTTTATGCGGCGTTGATATTGAATTTGATAAAAAAATTGATGCTCATTCCGACGGCGATGTTGCAATTCATGCTGCAATTGATGCGCTTCTAGGGGCTATTGGTGAAGGTGATATTGGTGATCATTTTCCGCCATCTGATATGAAATGGAAAAATTGCGATTCGCGCGAAATGTTAAAAATTATCAATCATTTATTGGTTAAAAAAGGTGCTAAAATCATCAATATTGATATTACTCTAATTTGCGAAAAACCAAAAATTTCAAAATTTAGGGAGCAGATGAAAATTGCTTTAGCTGAAGTTTTAAACATTTCAACGACCCGCATAAATGTGAAAGCGACAACAAGTGAAAAATTAGGATTTTTAGGGCGTGAAGAAGGAATTGCCGCGCAAGCCGTTGCATCAATTCGAATGATGCTTGCAGAAGAGTGTTAATAATTTTTTAATATACTTTAGCCCCTGCTGCCAGCGCCGCTCTCTTGTGATTTTTTCTCCTCTTCCTCATCATAATCTTTTTGTTTTCTTGGACCTTTGCCTGCAAAAATTCTAGCCAAAGAATTTGTTGGTGAATTTTGCGAACCATCATCTTCTAATAATTTTCGATCTCTCTTTCTATTGTTTTGTGGGACTGTAAAAGTAGTGGCGTTAGTTACAAATAAAGCTGTTGTTGGGGCTGCGGCGCCACTGCCTCCTCCCGCTCCTAATAAAGGCGGAACATCTGGGTCAATCGGAGCTCCAGATCGTAATGGCAAAGGGCAATGGATTGCATCTAGTGAGAGCAAGGCATCACCGACTTCGCCTTCCGCTTCTAATAGACTGGTGTCAAAATTAAAATTTTCAAGAAGATCATCGCCTACTTCTCCACAAGAAACCGGCGTTAAAACTCTGCCTAGCAAATTAGGAGGCTTTGGGGCATCTGATGACGAACTTGTTGATGCGCTACTTCTATCGTCTTCAGAGTCAGAGGAGTTTGTTGATGAGCTACTTTGATCATACCCATCTTCATCAGTTTCAATGCTGGAGTATGCCGCAGATACCGCTGAGCTATTAGAGCCGTTTCTCATAAAATATTTAAAAGTTAAAATTTTTTTAAAGCGCCAATTCGTCAGATTTTTTTTGCACCAGATTCATTCTCTCTTCAAGATCAATTCTGATCTTATCTAGCTCATCTTTTTCGGTGTTTTTTGATATATAAATAGGCTTGTCATCAAAGCAAAAATAAAGTCTAGAAAAAGGTAGGGGAATTTTAAATTTATCCCAAGTTTTTAATTCGATGAAACGAGACGAAGAGCATGAAGTTGCTAAAATTCCAGCGCCCGAAATTTTGGCGATATTAATAATTTCGCCGTTAATTTTTTGATTTGGTCCGCGAGGTCCATCTGGAGTGATTCCAAGGGAGTTGCCATTTTTTAATCCGTAAAGAATTTTTCTCATATCGGCAAAATCAATTCCGCGCGATGATTTTCGACCATCATTTGATGATCCTAAAATTGAAATTAGGCCAAATTTTTCCATTACCCTTCCAACAAAACGACCATCACCATGTTTTGAAGCTAGGCTCATCAAATTGCACTGAGGATAAAGTTTTTTTGGTTTTTTTGTAATAAGAGGAATCGCCATTAATCGATTATGCCAAATAGAGATAATCAAGGGTGATTTATTTTTTGCCGCGTCAATAAGCAGCTCTTGGTTGATAAATGTTTTTCTGCTGCTGTAATAAATTAACTGCAAATAGCCAAATACAAGCCAACAAATTAACTCTTGAAATAGTTTTGAGTAAGTTATTTTGCGGATTAATTGCTTGAATTTGGTTTTGACATCATACCACTCAACTTTAGTTTGAATGCCAAAAATTTTCCACTTCAGAGATTTTTTAAAATCTTTTTTGGTCATTTCAAAAGGTTAGTCGATTTTTTGTCCGGTTGAAGCCCAATCTTTAACAAAAACCTCTAGACCTTTGTCAGTTAAAGGATGAGAAACTAGCTGTTTTAAAATTTTTGCTGGAATTGTTGCAACATCAGCGCCCATTTTTGCGGCAGCAGTGATGTGAATTGGGTGCCTGATTGAGGCAACTAAAACTTCGGTTTTAAATTCTGGATAGTTGCTATAAATTTCGCAAATTTCTTCGATTAGTCCAAGTCCATCTTGACCAATATCATCAAGTCTTCCAACAAAAGGAGAAACAAAAGTTGCGCCAGCTTTTGCCGCTAAAATTGCCTGAGCCGCTGAAAAACAAAGAGTAACATTGGTTTGAATTCCTTTGTTAGAAAAATATTTGCAAGCTTTAAGCCCGTCCATAGTTAATGGTAATTTAATACAAACATTTTTAGCAATTTTGCTTAAAATTTCACCTTCACGAATCATGTCTTCATAATTAGTTGCAGCCACTTCCGCACTAACTGGGCCGGAAACTATTGTGCAAATTTCGGCAATAACTTCTTTAAATTTTCTGCCAGATTTTGCGATTAAACTAGGGTTTGTAGTAACGCCGTCAAGAAGACCAGAAGCGGCTAATTCTTTGATTTCAGAGATTTCAGCAGAATCGATAAAAAATTTCATAATTAAATTTGTAAAAATTGATAGAGAGTTGTTTAATCCTCTTACATTATCCAAGTAAAATCAATTAAAAATGTCAAATTTTTTTGTCCAAGTTCTATTGCCGCTAGCTTTGGATGAGCCATTTACTTATTTGGCGCATGATGATATTGATTTAGGCGATGTGGTAAAAGTTGAATTTGGTCGCAAAGAAATCTGGGGAGTTGTTTTTAAAATAGGTGAAAATGATATAAAAATTGCGCCAGAAAAAATAAAACGCGTTATTGAAAAATCTTCGCGCATTAAACTTGATCAAAATCAATTAAAATTAATAGAAACCATTAGTTCTTATAACCTTGCCAGCAAAGGTTTGGTTTTGCGAGCTTTTATAGGAATTTTAAATTCTGATAAAATTAAAAAAGAAGCAATTGCAAAAATACAGGAAGTTAAAAAAGAAAATTTTTTGCTTAAAAAACTTTCATCAAACCAGCAAAAAATTACCGAAGAATTATGGGATTTAATTGATCAAAATCAGGCTTCTATAAGCTTGCTTGATGGCGTTACAGGTTCAGGAAAAACCGAAATTTATTTTTCTTTAATTGCAAAAATTTTAGCAAAAAATGATGAAGCGCAGATTTTAATTTTATTACCAGAAATCGCTCTAACTAGTCAATTGCTGATGCGGTTTGAAGAGCAATTCGGATTTAAGGCGGCACTTTGGCATTCAAAAATTTCTAAAAAAGAAAAAAGAGAAATTTTTTATGGCATTGTTGAGGGTTCAATTAAAG
>CAMDMO010000003.1 GCA_945902255.1 Rickettsia typhi
GAAGGAGTTGAAATGGTAATGCCTGGCGATAACGTTAAAATCTCTGTCGAATTAATTTCTCCAATCGCTATGGAAGAAGGTCTTCGTTTTGCTATCCGTGAAGGTGGTAGAACTGTTGGGGCTGGAGTGGTGGCTAAGATTATTAAATAACTTATTTAACTATGAAATATTCTACAATTTTTAAGCTTGTTGCATTAACCTCTACCCTTGCACTTACCGGATGTTATCATTCTAAGTCAAAAGTAAAGTTTGTGTCAGATCAGAAAGATGTTTGGATAGAAAAAACATCTTCTAATGGCAAGCAAAAAGGCCGTGAAATGTTATATTGCAGAGCTAATGAAAAGAAAGATGGAACTGCTAAACCAAGCTGTTTTCAAGTTAAAATTGATAATGAGCTAAATGAGGTTGTTAAATCTTCATCAAAAAAGAAGTAGTAAAAGTTTAGGAGCGTAGCTCAACTGGTAGAGTAGCGGTCTCCAAAACCGTTGGTTGGGGGTTCGATTCCTCTCGCTCCTGCCAAATTAGATTCAAATTTTAAATCTGATAAGGATTTATACCATTTTCACTAAATGTGGTATTATTTAGTGGAAATGGTATTTAAGTTATTTAGTGTAAAAATAGAGAGAATTGCATTAATTTTAGCATGGCTAAAGTTCGTGCTTAAAAATTACAGACTCTGGAAAGTAATCATTTAATTATAATCTATGGTTGAGTCATAGTTTTTAAGTTTTATTGGGCTTTGTTCCCACGGCATTCCTGCCATCTAAGTTTAGGTATATTATATTGAAAGTATTAAATTTTTTCAAAGAAGTAGTTGATGAGCTAAAGAAGCTCCATATTCCCTCAAAAAAAGAGGTATATATTACAACCATAACCATTTTGGTTACAATTGTAGTCGTCTCTTTAGCGATTTTATTTGCTGATTTTGTTATTTCAAAATTCATCAAAATTATTTTTGGTTTATAATTAAAGCACTCATGGAAAATACAGAAAATAAATGGTACATTGTCAATGTAATGGCTGGCCAAGAAGGTAAAGTTGCTACTGAAATTAAGTCAATGATTACTCGTGGCACTATTTCGCAATATGTTTCTGAAGTTTTGGTTCCTTCAAAGCAAATTGTAAAAGTTAAAAAAGGACAAAAAGTACAAGAAGCACAAAAATTATTTCCAGGATATGTTTTTATCAATGCTAGCCTTAGTGGTGATGTATATAGCCTAATTAACTCAATTCCAAAAGTAATGGGATTCTTAGGTAGTAAAAATAATCCACAGCCAGTTTCTGAGGCGAAAATGAAAGATATTCTGAATATTTCAAGCATTCAAAGCGCTGATACAAAGCATGTTATGTTTGATATCGGGGAAACTTTAAATATAACAGAAGGTCCATTTGAGTCTTTTTCTGGAATAGTTGAAAATTTTGATGCTGAAAAACAAAAAGTTAAAATTTCGGTTTTAATTTTTGGTCGCGCAACCTCAGTTGAGCTTGATGTTAATCAAGTTGAAAAAATTTCTTAAGAAATATATTGCAACTTAGTTTTTTGAAAATATATTGCTGCGCCTCGTAAAAGATCGAGAGGTAGCTAAATTTCTTTTAAACGCCAGTTCAGGATAAGAAATATCTAGATCGCAGCTATTTTATTTTTAGCAGAGTTTGTTACAAATACTGCTAATTTTATTTTTGGAAATTTATTATCCAGAGCTGACGTTTGAAAACTAAGCAAAACAAGGCTTTAAGCCATATCTATTTAAATTTATGTCAAAAAATGTAAAAGAAGTTCTTGGCTTAATTAAGTTACAAGTGCCTTCTGGAAAAGCAAATCCATCACCTCCAATTGGACCTGCTCTTGGGCAAAAAGGTCTTAATATCATGGAATTTTGTAAGCAATTTAATGCTTTAAAATTTGATTATGAAATTGGTACTCCAATTCCAGTTACAATCACTGCTTATAAAGATAAAAGCTTTACCTTTATTACAAAAAATCCTCCGGTTTCTTACTTGATTATGCAAGAAATTAAACTGGCTAAAGGATCATCTAATCCAGGAAAAGATACCGCTGGAAAAATTACCATGAGTCAAATTAAAAATGTCGCCAAAAAGAAAATGGTAGATATGAACGCGGTTGATATTGATGCCTGCGCAAGCATGGTTAGAGGCTCTGCTTTATCAATGGGATTAGAAGTAGTAGAATAAATTAAAATTTAATATTTGTTTGTGATGACTAAGGCAAAAAAAGTAAAACAAGAAGTTGAAAAATATTCAACCAAAACTCTTGAAGAAGCTGTTAAAAAAGCTCAAGAGCTAAGCTTGGCAAGAAAGCGTAAATTTGTTGAATCAGTTGATTTTGCAATCAATTTAGGAATTGATGCAAAGCAATCTGATCAATCTGTTAAAGGTTCAGTTTTGCTTCCGCATGGTTCTGGCAAAAAAGTAAAAGTTGTTGTTTTTGCAGCTAACGAAGATCAAAAAAAAGTTGCTCTTGAAGCGGGCGCTATCTTTGCTGGTCTTGAAGATTTGGTTGCTAAAATTGAAGGTGGATTTTTAGATTTTGACTGTGTTGTTGCAACTCCAGATGTTATGCAAAAAATCAGCAAAGTTGCTAAAAAACTTGGACCCCGTGGTTTAATGCCAAGCCCAAGAAACGGAACCGTTACTACCGATATTAAAAAAGCAGTTTCAGATGCACTAAAAGGCAGAATAGACTTTAAAAACGATAAAGCTGGAACGGTACATTGCTTAATTGGTAAGGCTGATTTTGATGCTAACGCTTTAGTTGAAAATGCTAAAACTATTATCAAAGCAATCAAAGATGCTAAACCTGATAGCGCTAAAGGAAAATTCATTAAAGAATTTTACTTAAATACAACAATGGGTCCATCGATACAAGTTGCTATTGAATCGCTTTAAATAAAAAAGCTGCGACGCAAGGAATTTATTTTCTGTTTTGCGGCAGTGTTAAATAATTTTTCATAAGAAAATGAATAAGAATCAAAAATCAGATCTAGTTTCTTCATTAAAAAACAAGCTTACAAATAGTGCATTTGTATCTGTAGTTCATTATCGCGGAATGAGCGATAAACAACTTTACGACATGCGTATTGCGCTAAAATCTAAAGGTTGTAACATGAAAATTGCAAAAAATACTTTGGTAAAAGTTGCAATTAAAGGAACTGATCTAGAAATTTTAACCCCGCACTTAAGTGGCCCAACTGCAATTTTATATTCGCAAGATCCGGTCGCTTTATCTAAAGTTTTGTCTGACACTGTTAAAACAGCTCAGCTTCTAAAAGTGAAAATTGGTTATTTGAACAAGTCTCTAATAGAAGAAAGCGTTATTAACAGCTTGGCAACATTAGGCTCTTTGGAAGAAGTTCGCGCTTCTTTCCTTGGTAAACTCAAAGGTGTTCAATCTAACTTTGTAAGGATCGTTAACGCTCCTCAATCTGGATTGGCTTCTTTGCTAAAAAATTACGCCTCTTCAAAACAGGAGTAAAATTTAATATTAATTTAATTAATTAGGTACAAAAATGTCTGCTAATCTCGAGCAACTTACAGAAACTTTATCATCTCTAACCGTACTAGAACTTGCTGAACTTAGCAAAAAACTAGAAGAAAAATGGGGCGTTTCTGCTGCTTCATTTGCAGTTGCAGCTCCTGCTGCTGGTGCCGCTGCAGCCGTGGCTGAAGTTAAAGATAAATTTGAAGTTGTTTTAACTAATGCTGGTGAAAACAAAATCAACGTTATTAAAGAAGTGAGAGTTATCACTGGTCTTGGCTTAAAAGAAGCTAAAGATTTAGTTGAAGCTGCTCCAAAAACATTGAAATCTGATGTTGCTAAAGCTGAAGCTGAAGAATTAAAGAAGAAGCTTGAAGCAGCTGGCGCTAAAGTTGAATTGAAATAGTTTTTAAATTTTATTTCTAATGAATTTGCTTCTAAATTTATATTAAATATTAGAAGCAAATTCTGAGCCAATCCTCCGTGTAAAATTGGTGGGTTGGCTTTTGGCGTGTTAGATATTAATTATTGATAGTTTTTATCACCTAACGCCAAAACCATGTTTTAGAAAAAGATTTTTTATATGATTACTGTCTTAAATTGTAAGATGTTTTCCTGTCGTGAAATCATCTCAATTACCAAATTCAGCTCAATCATATATTCCCATGTAACTTAAGCAAACTGACCAATTAAAGGGGTAGCAAGGTGACTCAGGCTCGTAATTTTGATCAAAGTATTTTTAGAAAAAGCTTCAGCAACAATAAAGACAAAGAGGCAATTCCTCATTTGATCGCATTACAGAAAGATTCTTACGAGAAATTTCTGCAAGCTAATGTTGCTTCAGAGAAGCGCGAAAATGTTGGTATTCAATCAGTATTTCATTCGTTTTTCCCACTTTCAGATTCCGCTGGCAGAGTAACGATAGAATTTGTAAGCTATTCTTTGGGTGAGCCAAAATATGAATCTTATGAATGTTTATCAGCTGGTAGAACATTCTCAGCTCCTCTTCGCGCGCAATTAAGGCTAATTTTATGGCATCAAGAAGAAGGAAGTGAAATCAGGGAAATTCGTTCAATTAAGGAACAAGAAGTTTATCTTTGCGATATTCCTTTGATGACTGAAACCGGAAGCTTCATAGTTAACGGCGCTGAAAGAGTTATTGTATCACAAATGCGTCGCGCTCCCGGAGTTTTCTTTGATAGCGAAAATGTAAAACTTTCTGGATCTAAATCTTATACTGCAAAAATAATTCCTTACATTGGATCATGGCTTGATTTTGAATTTGATAGTAAAGATATCGCATATTTCCGCGTTGACAAAAAAAGAAAAATTCCAGCTTCTTCACTTCTTCGCGCTACAGGAATGAGCTCGGAAGATATTATCCGTGGCTTTTATGGATCAATTTCTGCTACATTAAGTAAAAATGGTTGGGCAACAAAATTTGATGCCGAAATTTTTGCCGGTAAAAAAGTTCCTCATGATTTAATTTGCGCTGATAGCGGCGAATTAAAAGTTAAAGAAGGCACTAAGCTTGGTCGCAAAGCAATCGAAAAACTTAAAGAAGAAAAATTTGAACATTATCTTTTAACTGATGAGGTTCTACTTGGCTATGTAGTGGCGCAAGATCTAATCGAAGCCGAAACCGGAGAATTACTTCTTGAAGCTGGCAGCATCTTGACTTCAGAAAGTTTAGAAATTTTACAAAAATTAAATTTCAAAAATATTGAAATAGTTAATCCAAGTAAATCTGATATTGGGCCATATCTTTATAACACGATGTTGGTTGATAAAAACCAAAATCAAAAAGATGCTTTATCTGATATTTATAAAGCTATCAGACTTGGCGAAGCTCCATCATCTCTTGAAGTTGCAAAAAGCTATTTTGAAAATTTATTCTTTTCTGACGTTAGATACAATCTTTCTGATGTTGGTAGAATGAAAATGAATCATCGTCTTGGTCTTAATATCGACAAGGAAACTTTATTCCTAACTCATGACGATATTAAACAAACAGTTAAAATTTTATGCTTAATTAAGCATAATGATCTAAAGACTGACGATATCGATAACCTTGCAAATCGTAGAGTGCGTGCAGTTGGTGAGTTAATTGAAAACCAATTACGCATCGGTATGACTCGTATTGAAAAGTCAATTCTTGAAAAAATGAACTCAGTGGAAGTTGATACTATCATGCCACAAAGTTTAATTAATTCTAAGCCATTGATTACTGCGGTAAAAGATTTCTTTGCTACTTCGCAGCTTTCACAATTTATGGATCAAACCAATCCTTTGGCTGATATTACGCACAAACGCAGACTTTCTGCTTTAGGGCCAGGCGGTTTAACGCGTGAAAGAGCTGGATTTGAAGTTCGTGACGTTCACCCAACTCACTACGGAAGAATTTGTCCAATTGAAACTCCGGAAGGTCCAAATATTGGTTTGATTAACAGCTTAGCCACTTACGCTCGCGTTAACAACTATGGATTTATCGAAACTCCTTATCGTAAAGTAACCAATGGTAAAGTAACTGAAGAAGTTTCTTACCTTTCAGCAATGGAAGAGGTTGATTTCGTTATCGCTCCTTCAACAGTTGAAGTTGATGATAAAGGTCATATTAAATCTGATTTAATAAGCTGCCGCAGAAATGGTGAATTCATAATGTTGCCTCCTGAAAAAATCGATTATATTGACGTTTCAACTAAACAAATTGTTTCAATTGCAACAACTTTAATCCCTTTCTTAGAGAATGATGACGCGAATCGCGCATTAATGGGATCAAACATGCAACGCCAAGCAGTGCCCTTACTTCGTCCGGATGCTCCTTTAGTTGGAACTGGTATGGAAGCAGTAATTGCGGCTGACTCTGGTGCAGCAGTTCGTACTAAAAAAGAAGGTGTGGTAAAATTTGTTGATTCATCAAAAATTGTAGTTGAATCAAATGAAGACGGCATTCCACATGTTCAAGTTTATAATTTATTAAAATATACAAGAACCAACCAAGATACTTGCGTCAATCAAAGACCAACAGTTGAAATTGGTGAAAAAGTAACTGCTGGTCAAATTATTTCTGATGGACATAGCATTTCTAATGGTGAAATCGCTTTAGGTAAAAATGTTAAAGTAGCATTCATGCCTTGGAGCGGTTATAACTTTGAAGATTCTATAATCATTTCAGAAAAATTATTATCTAACGACACTTTCACTTCAATTCATATTGAAGAAATGGAAATAGTTGCTCGCGATACTCGTTTAGGGCCTGAAGAAATTACTCGCGACATTCCAAATGTAAGCGAAGAAGTTTTGGCTAAACTTGACGAAGAAGGTATTATTCACATAGGTGCAGAAGTTCAGCCTGGTGATTTATTGGTGGGTAAAACTACGCCTAAAAGCGAATCACCAATGACTCCGGAAGAAAAATTACTAAAAGTAATTTTTGGTGAAAAAGCATCTGATGTAAAAGATTCTTCGCTTTATGCTTCAACTGGCACTAGCGGCGTTGTGGTTGATGTTAAAGTTTTCTCGCGCAAAGGTATCGAAAAAGATGAGCGTTCAATTTACATTGAAATGCAGCAAATAGAAGAATTATCTAAGCGCAAAAACCTTAGAGTTTCTTTCTTAGAAGATTCAATAAAAAACGCATTAGTTAAGCTTTTTGATGGTAAAAAACTTACTAATAATGTTGATAAGTTAAAGGCTAAATCTCAGCTTGAAGCAAAAGAATTAGAATCTATCTCAAAAAATCTTTTGATGAAGATTGTAATTGATGATGCCAAAACTATGGATAAGTCAGAAAAACTTATTAAATCTCACAATAAACAAATTGCTGATATTGAAAAAGAATTTGCTGACAAAGTTGCTCGCATTAAAGCTGGCGATGAGTTAGGACAAGGTGTATTAAAAATTGTTAAAGTTTATATTGCTTCAAAATATAGATTACAACCTGGTGATAAAATGGCAGGACGCCATGGTAATAAAGGTGTGGTTTCTAAAATCGCTCCAATCGAAGATATGCCTTATTCAGAAGATGGACAACCAGTTGATATAGTTTTAAATCCACTTGGCGTACCTTCTCGTATGAACATTGGTCAAATTCTTGAGACTCACTTAGGTTTTGCTTCAAAAGAGCTTGGT
The DNA here is from genome assembly GCA_945902255.1 of Rickettsia typhi. Classification (GTDB taxonomy): domain Bacteria; phylum Pseudomonadota; class Alphaproteobacteria; order Rickettsiales; family UBA1997; genus UBA2645. Next base: position 7,628 of record CAMDMO010000003.1, read on the forward strand.
AAACAAATTAGCAATCTTTTAGATCAGGTTGCGGTAAAGAAATCTGAATTCATTAAAGATTTAAGAGATAAACTTTTGTCGATCTATTCTTCAGCTGATGAGATTAAGCAAATCAAAGCTATGGACGAAAATGATCTAATCAAATTTGCTTCAAGAATCAAAAATGGCGTGCCTTTTGCGACTGGCATTTTTGAAGGAGCAAAAGAAGAGTATATCACTAACTTGCTTGAAATTGCTGGCGTTGACAAGTCTGGACAAATCAATCTTTTTGACGGTAAAACCGGTGAAAAATTTGATCGTAAAGTTACAGTTGGCTATATCTATATGTTAAAATTGCATCACTTAGTTGATGACAAGATTCACGCTCGTTCAATTGGGCCATATAGTTTGATTACTCAACAACCTCTAGGTGGTAAGTCGCATTTCGGTGGACAAAGATTTGGTGAAATGGAATGCTGGGCTCTTCAAGCTTACGGCGCCGCTTATTCACTACAAGAAATGCTTACAGTTAAATCTGATGACGTGGTTGGTAGAATTAAAATTTACGAATCAATCATTCAAGGAAATCAGAATTTTAATTGTGGCATACCAGAATCATTTAACGTAATGATTAAAGAGGTTCGCTCTTTGGGTCTGAATATTGAATTGGTAGAAAAATAGAAAAGTCATTTCTCCCTTCTTTATAGGAAAGGGGGGAGGAATGCAAAGAAGCACGTAATAACACCAGTTCGTCGATAAGGAATAATTCATATTTCGTCCTATTTTTGCTTATTTTTTAGTAAAATTACTCCGAATATATCCAGATATGCGTCGTAATTTTACTAAAAAAGCGCTAAAAATATGTCAAAATCTGAATTATTCCTTATCGACGAACTGGTGTTAATAGAATTAATGATTTGTAAAAAATAAAACTAAAAAACATGTCACTAGCAGGAACTTCATCTCACGGTCTTTTAAGTTTAACTTCTAATAGCGCAGTCGATTTACTCGACTTTAACGCAATTAAAATATCAATTGCCGATCCTGATAAAATCAGATCATGGTCTTTTGGAGAAGTTACAAAACCAGAAACTATCAATTATCGCACATTTAAACCAGAAAGAGATGGTTTATTTTGCGCTCGTATATTTGGTCCAATCAAAGATTATGAATGTCTTTGCGGCAAATATAAAAGAATCAAATATAAAGGAATTGTCTGCGAAAAATGCGGCGTTGAAGTTACTTCTTCAAAAGTTAGAAGAGAAAGAATGGGGCATATTGAACTTGCTGCGCCAATCACTCATATTTGGTTTTTAAAATCACTTCCTTCACGCATTAGCACCATGTTGGGCGTGACTTTAAAATCTATCGAAAAAGTTATCTATTTTGAAGCTTATATCGTAACTGATGGTTTAATGTCTCCTCTTAAAGAAGGCGAAATTTTAACTGAAGATGAATATGAAAAGCTACAAAATGAACATGGCTATGGAAGTTTCGTTGCTGAAATGGGCGCTGAAGCGGTTCAAAAACTTTTACATAAATTAGATCTTAAAAAAGTACAAAAAGAACTTCGCGAAGATTTATCAACTCAAACTTCGGAATTAAAAAGAGAAAAAATTATCAAAAGATTGAAGTTAGTTGAGCAGTTTCTTGAGTCTGATAATAGACCAGAAAATATGGTGATGACTGTTTTACCAGTTATTCCGCCAGATATTCGTCCTCTTGTAATGCTTGATGGTGGTCGTTTTGCTACATCTGATTTAAACGAACTTTATCGTCGCGTAATAAACCGCAATAATCGTTTAAAAAGATTGATGGAGCTTGGTGCGCCAGAAATTATCATCAAAAACGAAAAAAGAATGTTGCAAGAATCAGTAGATGCATTGCTTGACAATGGTCGTTCTGGTGCGGTGGTAAAAAATTCTAATAAAAAGCCTTTCAAATCTTTAAGTGACATGCTTAAAGGAAAACAAGGTCGTTTCCGTCAAAACTTGCTTGGTAAACGCGTCGATTATTCAGGAAGAAGTGTTATCGTGGTTGGTCCAGAATTAAAACTTCACCAATGCGGTTTACCAAAGAAAATGGCTTTAGAGCTTTTCAAGCCTTTTATCTATTCAAAATTAGAGCTTTACGGAAAATCTCCTTCAATTAAGGTTTCTAAAAAATTGGTTGAAGCAGAAAGACCGGAGGTTTGGGATATTTTGGATGAAGTTATTAAAGAACATCCAGTTTTATTAAATCGCGCGCCAACTCTACACAGACTTGGTATTCAAGCGTTCGAACCAGTATTAACCGAAGGTAAGGCAATTCAACTTCACCCTCTTGTCTGCGCTGCTTTCAACGCCGATTTCGATGGTGACCAAATGGCTGTTCACGTTCCTCTTTCAATTGAAGCTCAAGTGGAAACTCGTGCTTTGATGATGTCGACTAACAATATTTTGAGCCCTGCTAACGGTAAGCCAATTATTGTTCCATCACAAGATATCATCCTTGGTCTTTACTACATTACCATGGAAGCTAAAGACTTTCCTACAGTAAAAGCTCGTCCAGTTGCTGATGATTTTGAATTAGAGCATGCTCTAAATAGCAAAGTTATCACTCTTCACGATAAAATTCTTTTCCGCTTTACCGTTAAAGACGCTAATGGCGAAAGATCTTTCAAGAGAGCCGAAACAACCGCTGGACGCGTAGCTCTTTACAATATTCTGCCAAATGCTATGAAGGGTAGCTTTGACATTGTAAATAAAGCGATGACAAAAAAAGCTGTAACTAACTTGATTGATACTGTTTATCGTAATTGCGGTCAAAAAGAAACCGTAATGTTCTGCGATAGAATTATGGCTTTAGGCTTTAAAAACGCTTGCTATGCCGGCATTTCAATTGGTAAAGATGACATGATCATCCCAGAAACCAAGCAAAAACATGTTGCAGAATCTTTAGATAAAGTTAAGAAGCTTGAAAAACAATATCGCGACGGCTTAATCACTGCTGGCGAAAGATATAATAAAGTTGTTGATGAATGGACTCATTGCACTGGCAAAATTTCTCGCGAAATGATGAATGCAATTTCAGCTTATTCAACTCCACTTACTGCTAATTCTATCTTCATGATGGCTGATTCTGGCGCAAGAGGTTCTGAAAGTCAGATTAAACAGGTTGCTGGTATGCGTGGTTTGATGGCTAAACCATCTGGTGAAATTATCGAAACTCCAATTATTTCAAACTTTAAAGAGGGTTTGAGCGTTCTTGAATATTTCATTTCTGCTCACGGTGCTCGTAAAGGTTTGGCGGATACGGCTTTAAAAACTGCTAACTCTGGTTATTTAACTAGAAGATTGGTAGATGTTTCTCAAGATTGTATCGTAATTGAAGAAGATTGTGGCACTGCAGAAGGCGTGATTCTTGAATCTGTGATTGACGATGGAAGAGTTGTTTCTCCTTTATTTGAACAAGCTTTAGGGCGCGTTCCTCTTGAAGATGTAAAAACTCCAGATGGTAAAAAAGTTATCGTTAAAGCTGGTACTATGATTGACGAAGCTCTTTCTGAGGCGATTGAGAAAAACGCGGTTAAAACAATCAAATCAAGATCTGTTCTTACTTGCAAAACTAAAGACGGCGTTTGTGTTAAATGTTACGGACGCGACTTGGCAACTGGAAATATTGTCAGCATCGGTGAAGCAGTTGGTGTGGTTGCGGCTCAATCAATTGGTGAACCTGGAACTCAGCTTACAATGAGAACTTTCCACATTGGTGGTGCGGCGCAAAGAGGTACTGAACAATCTTCAATTTCTGCAATTTCTGATGGCAGAGTTCGTATTGCTGATAGAGGAACTCTAATTAATCGCGATGGAAAAATCGTTGTAATTAGCAGAAATTCTGAAATTACTTTACTTGATAAAGATCAAAAAGAAATTCATAGCTATAAACTTCCTTATGGTGCGATTATTACCCATAAAGATGGTTCAGATGTTAAGAAGGGTGATCACTTAGCTGAATGGGATCCTTATAACATTCCTGTAGTTGCTGAAGCAAACGGTGCTATAAGATATAATGATTTAGCTGAAAATGTTTCTTTGCGTGAAAAAATCGACGAATCTAGTGGAGTTTCAACTAAAATCGTAATGGATTGGAAGCAATATAGTAAACAAGAGCTAAAACCAAGGCTTTCAATTATTAACAATAATGAAGCTGCTGTAAAAGAATATTTACTTTCTGTTCACACTATTATCGGCGTTTCTAATGGCGACGAAGTTAAAGCGGGTGATGTTATTGCAAGAATTCCAAAAGAATCTTCAAAAACTCGTGATATTACTGGTGGTCTTCCAAGAGTTGCTGAGTTATTCGAAGCTCGTAAGCCTAAGAATGCTGCGGTAATGAGTGAAATTGATGGTCGTATTGAGTTTGGTAAAGATTACAAAACTAAACGTCGCATCATCATTAAATCTGAAGACGCTACAAGAGAGCCAATTGAATATACCGTTTCTAAAACCAAGCACTTATTTGTTGGCGAAGGTGATTTAGTAAAAAGAGGTGATGTTATTGTTGATGGAAATTTAGTTCCTCATGACATTCTTCGCATTCTTGGCATGCAAGCCTTCACAAACTATATGGTTGATGAAGTGCAAAAAGTATATCGCATGCAAGGTGTAAAAATTGACGATAAGCATATTGAAGTAATTCTAAACATGATGCTTAAGCGTGTTGAAGTTACTAACTCTGGAGATACTACTTTGCTTAACGGTGAATATATCGATCGCGACGTGTTTGAAGAAATCAATGTTAAAATGATTAATCAAAACATGAAGCCAGCACAATCAGCGCCAGTATTGCTTGGTATTACTAAAGCATCACTTCAAACTAAATCATTTATTTCTGCTGCGTCATTCCAAGAAACTACCAGAGTTCTTACTGATTCTGCGGTGCAAGGTAAATTTGATAATTTGAAAGGCTTAAAAGAAAATATCATCGTAGGTCGTCTAATTCCTGCTGGAACTGGCTTGATGGCTGCAAGATATCGTAAAGCTGCCAATCAAGAAAAGCAGCATGTTGAAGAAGTTGCTTCAAATAGTGATTTAAGCTAAGTTTATTTATAGTGGGGAAGAGAGTATCGCTTCCCCACTATTAGGTCACTAGTTAATCAATTAGACCGCTGCATGATTTATTAAACCCAAGCTTCATTTAAATCAAAACACAAAAACCAAACCCATGTTTTTTGCTAAATTTAAAAAAAACAAACGCGGTTATTTTTCTCTCCTAATTCTTGCCAGTCTTTTTTTTCTAACAATTTTTGCTGAATTTATTGCTAATGATAAGCCGCTATTAGTGAGTTTTGATAATAAATTTTATTTTCCAATTTTTAAAAATTATAGCGAAGTTGAGTTTGGTGGAATATTTGAAACCGAGGCCAATTATCGTGATTTAGAGGTGCAAAAATTAATCAAAGAAAAAGGTTGGATTATTTTTGCACCAATTCCATTTTCTTACGATACAATTAATTACAAAATTAAATCTCCCGCTCCATCAAAGCCAAGTTTAGATAATATTTTGGGCGTTGATGATAATGGTCGCGATGTTTTGGCGCGAGTGATTTATGGAATTAGAATTTCTCTAGTTTTTGGTATAGTTCTAACTTTTTTTAGCACAATTTTAGGGATTTTTTTAGGAGCAATTCAAGGATATTTTGGCGGAATGTGCGATTTAATTTTACAAAGATTTATGGAAATTTGGTCAAGCATGCCGGTATTATTTTTGTTAATAATTTTATCTTCAATAATTGAGCCAAGCTTTTTTATTCTTTTAATTTTGATGCTATTATTTAGTTGGATGTCTTTGGTTGGATATGTTAGGGCAGAATTCTTAAGATTACGCAATTTTGATTTTGTGCGCGCCAGTAAAGCTTTGGGAGCTTCAAATATACGTATAATTTTTCGTCATATTTTACCAAATGCTTCTCCAATTATAATTGCTAATATTCCATTTTTACTTGCTGGTTCAATTACTACGCTGACCTCGCTTGATTTTTTAGGGTTAGGTTTGCCAATTGGATCACCATCTCTTGGTGAATTATTAGCGCAGGGGAAAAATAATATAACCGCCTATTGGCTTGGAATCACTGGTTTTGTGGTTATAACTGCAATATTAACTTTTTTAGTTTTTATCGGCGAAGGCTTAAGAGAGGCTTTTGACGTGAGAAAATGATTTACTTTTTTGTAAAATAATTATTATTCTAAGAAATCTTTTAAAACAATTTAAATAAATAACATGCCAATTGAAATTTTAATGCCAGCTCTTTCACCAACAATGAAAGAAGGAAATTTAGCTAAGTGGGTAAAAAAAGAAGGCGATAAAATTAAGGCCGGAGAAGTTATTGCTGAGATTGAAACCGATAAAGCAACTATGGAAGTTGAAGCGGTTGATGAAGGAATTTTAGGAAAAATTTTGATAGCTGAAGGCACTGAAAATGTTGCAGTTAATTCTTGCATCGCTTTAATTCTTGAAGATGGTGAAGATAAAAAGGTGCTAGATTCATATAAAGCAAAAGTTGAAAACGCGCCTGCAAAAACTGCAGAAGTGGCTCCTAAGCAAGAGACCGCAATTGCGCCAGCAGCAAGTTCTAAGCAACAAATTTCAAATTCAGATCATATAAAAGCAAGTCCACTAGCAAAAAGAATTGCTAAAGATGGCGGTGTTAATTTGGGCGGCATTTCTGGTAGCGGGCCTCATGGCAGAATCATAAAAGATGATGTGATTCTAGCCCTTAATTCCGGAGGATCTAGAGTTGTTGGTGTTAGTCGTAATTCACAAGAATTTCGATCAATTAAAAATAATAATATTAGAAAAGTTATTGCAAAAAGATTGCTTGAATCAAAACAAACAGTTCCACATTTTTATTTATCTTGCGAACTCAAGATTGATAAGCTTCTAGAGCTTCGTGCAGCTTTGAATGAAATTGCTCCTCAAGATGAAAAGGGTAATCCGGTTTATAAAATTTCTGTCAATGACATGATTATTAAAGCGGTTGCTATGAGTTTGCATAAAGTTCCCGAAGCTAATAGCTCTTGGACAGATGAGGCAATTTTAATTTATAATAATGTTGATATTTCGGTTGCAGTTGCAATTGACGGCGGATTAATTACGCCAATTATTAAAAATGCTGACCAAAAAACTATTCAAACAATTTCTAACGAAACAAAACAATTAGTAAAAAAAGCGAAAGAAGGAAAGTTGCAACCAGAAGAGTTTCAAGGTGGAAGCTTCAGCATTTCTAATCTTGGAATGTATGGAATTGATAATTTTGCGGCGATTGTTAATCCTCCGCAAAGCTGTATTTTAGCAGTTTCACGCGGCATTGAAAAACCAATCGTTGAGCATGGACAAATTAAAATTGCTCACATGATGAATGTAACCCTATCTTCTGATCATAGGTCAGTTGATGGTGCGGTTGGAGCAGAATTTTTAAAAGCTTTACGCCGATATATTGAACATCCAATTTTAATGGTAGTTTAGTTTTATCGCAAAATAATCTTTTTTAAAATTAGCAAAAAATATTTGCTTTAATGAAAACTCCTTTTATTTTTCTTGTGAATTTTTTTCATAAAAAATTCTACATAATCAACTAAATAATTTACAAATATGGTTAAGGCAATTGAAGCAATTATTATTATAACTTTATTGATTTTTGCGTTTTTTGCAGGCGTCAAATATTCTGATTCAATAAAAAATCATGCTAGTTGGTTATTTGAAAATAAAGAAGAAGAGGTTGAGTTACCTGATCTTTCTAATGAAAATGTTAATGAAGTTGGATCTGAAATTGGAACCACAACCAATGAAGGCGAAAGTGTAAGCGGAGAAGCTGCTGCTGTAAATGAAATGCCAGCTCCACAAGACGCTTCTGCTCCAGCGGCTCCAGTGGCTGAAGGCGCTACCAAAGCTTCAACGGCTCGTTAGTTTCAAAATCCTCGCTCTTTTTTTTCGGCGAGGATTGTTTTAAAAACACACCACTAAAAAACCCAAATGAACCCATCTAATAAGCCCTTATGGCTGTCATATTTTTTTATCATATCATCTCTTTCATTATTTAGCTCTAAGGCTTTTGCTGACTTTACGCGTGATTCCGAAACTTCTAGACAAGCAATTATTTCCACTCGATTAAAAAAATTTTATAATTCTAAAAAGCCAATTAATCGCATTGCAATTGGTGGAAGTTATGATTTTGATCAAAATTCAAAACAATATCAATTAGTCACCAGATATTTTTATCAAAGTTATAGATTTATTCACGATCTAAATTTTTTACATGAAGTTGAATATAATGACAGGGGAAGTGGAAAAAATAAGCAAGAAAAGGCGAAAACTTCGGAGTTTTATGATTTTTCCCTATCAAGCAAATTAAGAATTTTTCAAACTAATAATTATGCCGCTTTTTATCAGCGCACGGTTTATGATGATATGTCCACTTACTATTACGATCGCCATACCGCAATTGGGATTGGCAGAATGTTTTTTGATGATGCAATTGAGTTTGATGCTAGTGTTGGTTATCACGATTCAAAAAACTATGGGCACAGCCTTGATTTTATTCCTTCAATTAGAATTAATTTAAAGCTAACAAATAAAGTTACATTTAATCAGCGAGGTTATTGGTATATTGATCATAGAAGCGTTGATAATGAGTTAAAAACTAGCTTAATATACCGCTTGGGGCAAAGAACATCGCTAGAATTAAGGCATACATTTGAGCAGAGAAGGTATGAAGATGAGGGCTCGAAACATGTAGAAAACCAAGTGCATAATTTATTTACAATTGGGATGATTTTTGATTTATAGTTCTTTTTGGATCTATCTTTTTTTGTTAAAGCGGATTTTTGTTTGATTTTAAAGTTGATTTGTATCTCGGTATAACATTATTAGCTTTAGCGCATAATTAAACTCTATTACTGCAAAATTTCAGATATATCAAGGCTTTTAAAATCTTTGATTAGCTTGATTGGAAAGCGAAAAATATTTTTGATATCATTTCTTGGATTTAGAGCCAATGAATTGTAAGCTTTTTATAGTGATTTTTTGTTGTCCATTTTTAACGGCCACTTTTAATTACTATCTAACAACTTCAGATTCTGCGCCACCAGAATATTCTAGAACAGGTCTTTCAATAACTGCTGAAGGAGTTTCTTCTGCACCAGCACCAGCACCAGCACCAGCGCCTCTTGGCGCGGGTGCAATAAATTCTTCAAACTCTAAATCCAATCTATTTAAAGATTTCAGATATGTTATAATAACAAGTTTATTAAGGTCTTTTTTATCTTCTGAGGCTATTTTTTCAAATGAACCTTCGTTGTATTCTTTATCTTCTTCGTCACTGCTAATATAATACTCTTCGTCACTTCTAACATAATATTCGTTGTCACTTCTAATGTAATATTTTTCTTTACCATCTCCAAGATTTACAAATATACCTTTATTTTCGCAATTAAATATTCCAAACCGATTTTTGTTGTATTCATTCATTTTTGGGAGAAAATTCATTATATCTTTAAAACAATCTTCTTTTATTAATCCAGCATCATTTAAATATTCCGGCACAGAATGACCAATTTTAATCATTGATAGCCCATCTAAATCATCTACATATTCATGCAAACTTTTTACAATTGCCTGATTAACGGACAGTTCTCTAATTTTTTGGCAAATTTTGTCATAACAAGAGCTTACCTCTTCCGCAATTCTACTTGGATCCGTTAGTATTCTGCGATTAATTTCTAGCATAGCAACTTCGTTATCATCTCCTAAATGCAATTCTAAATAATGTTCCTTTTCTCTAATATTTATGCAAAAAAACCAACCACTTTTAAGTTTTACAGCCTCAGCTGAAGATCTGGTAGGAATCAAAGCTCTGGTAATGCTAAAATCTCCTTGTTCACGCCCCAAACTTACAATTCCTTTTTTAATGGAAAATTTAACTAAATCTATTAGTCTGCGCTCCCGTGATTCATCTTGTAAAGTCAAGGATCTATCATTAAACACCTCTCTAAAAATACTTGGCATTGAATCTCTTCTTTCAAAAATAAATTCTTTAAGACTAGGAAGGGCTTTGGCAAATAATAGGAAGATTTTAGCGATTTCTTTTTCTTCTCCTGGGCCATAGGAAGTATATTCCGTACGCGGTATTATTCTCCTTTCCCCCAGGGGATTAAAATTATCTTTTAATGTAATTCTTGGATTAGTTTCGTCATATTTTCCATAAAAATTAACTCTAACTTCAATTGGACTAGTTTTAAAGCTGATTAAAAAATCATTAATTGAAATATCGTTGTCGCGGCCCATAGTTGCATAATCAATACATGTAACTACAACTTCTCCAAGATCCATCTCTTTCTTCTTCTTCCTTGTTTGTGGTGATGCAGCTTTTTTAAAATGCGATCTAATTGAATGTAAAATGACAAATGCTAAATCTTTTACAAGTTTGCGTCCCTCAATAATATCTTTTATTTTTTCTGCGCATTTATCAAATGCGCCTACAATTCTATCATCTCCAACTGGGAGCCCACCGATTTTTAAGAGATATATTTGATTGCTATCATTAAAATATAATTTTACCCATTCACCCTCTTGTTTCGTGTTTATGCAGTAACCTTTCGCAACCCTATGTTCACTTCCAGCTTCAGTGCGAGTTAAGTAAAGATCTATGCCTCTTTGTATTTCTGATACTTCCTGGTCATAACTAAGAAAATTATAACCCAGATCTTGTAGTAATCTAATATTTCTTGAGAACTCTGAAAATATTGCCAATTCGTGCATCATAAATATGAAAAATATTTAAATTAAATAAATTAGGTCTATGAAAAATTATTCTATTCACTTTCTTTTTATTTTGACCGTAAAGCAAAAAATAACGACAGAAGGTATATTTAATACATTTATAAACGCCAGTTCGGGATAAGTAAATAAAATTTACTCGGTCTAATTACCCGCCCTCAAGGGGCGGGTAATTAGATTGAGTGCGTTATCCCGAATTGGCGTTATAATAGGTAAAATTGAGGGTTGGTATTAATGCTTAGAAAAAAACTTAGTTATAACAAAAAAGATGCCAATTTTCTTTTTAAGAATTATTTAAGAGTCCTAATTAGTTAAATTATTATAAAAAAATATTTATGAGACCTTTAGTTGCGTTTGCTAAAAAATCTAACTTTCAAGATATAATTCTCGGGTTTACAAATCGATTCAGAGGACTTGCAACGGTTGTATTTCCTAATATTTTGCAGAAAAAGGTTCATCAAGATTTTTCTAGCGTTAAAATGGCAACTTTGAGCGAGGAAGATATAAAAAGAATAAGCGAAGATTGGTTTAAAGCTTTGGAGGTATTGCAAAAAGAAGGTTGCAAAGAGTCTGGCGAATTTATTGAATCTCTTTCATTCGAAGATTCTTTGACAATAAAAACCGAAATAGGTGATCAAGATAAGTTGGATTTAATAGCAGCTTCATTAGCATCTCGCTTGGGAAAAAGGCTGACCAAAAATTCCGAAACTAAGCCAGTTATTTTAAGTGGATATGATCAAAATAGAAAAAGTGTCTCGCCACATGCTGATTTTATGGGAAAAGGAGTGAGTTTATTGACTATAGCCTGTAGTTCTGGATTGGGAAAAGCAAGAACCAATGTATTTAGTTCTAAATCGATTTTGGATGAATTATTAAAAAGATCTATCGATCCTGCACCATTATTTGAGTCGATTTTTATGGACGAAGATTATCCTGATGAAGGAATATTTCCAATTTTTTATCTTGGCTCAAATGGTAAGGTAAATATAAATTTTAATTTTGGTGTTAAAGTTGCATATTTAGGAGATTCTCAAGATAGATTAAAAAAACATTTTGAGGCTTTAAATGAGTTAAGAGTTATGTTGGGAGGAGACCGTTTAGAGCCAGAACCTGGCCTTTTTAAAACACTTTTAAATTCTATTTTAAAGCCCCCTGAAGACAAATATAAAGAATTGCTCAAAGGAGAATCTTATTATTTAAAATATGGGGAGATTGCCTTCATTTATAATTTATGGAATTTACATAGCAGAGATCAAACATCAACTATGGTTAAATATATAGATATTGACGGCATGGAGAAAGAATTAAATCGGCCAATTGATCCCAAGAGAGTTGTAAAAGTGTCTTCTTATGAGGATGCTATATTTCCAAGTTCTTATGTTTCTAAGGGCTCTAGTAACAAATTAAAAGAACAATCTTTGGAGAATATTTTGCAGTAATGATGGGCTAACCATTTTAACCGCGGAGTTTAAAAGCTTTTAAGCGCAGAGAAAAATTATTATGGCACTGTCGCGTAAACCAACTTTTTCGTCGAATTTTTCGCAATTTAATTTTTTTTGAAACGCACGTACATCTGGGTACGCTTACCTTTCAAAAAAAATTAAATTACAAAAACTTCTTAGAAAAACTTGATTTACGCGACAGTGCCATTATTTTTTAAAATTTTGATCATTCATTTTTTTAACTTCTTCCTCAACCTCTTCCAAGCTTAAATCTGGTCTAATTTCTTGAATATTTGGCACCTTATGCTCATTGCCATAGATATCAATAATCACAGTGGCTTCATCTTCCAATTTGGCTTTTTCTTCGGCAATTCCGCGATGCATTTCATGTTTTAACTCAGAGATTCCAAGCTCAGTTTCCATTTCGCTAAAATGCTTTTTAATTTCATTAAAAAATCTTTTGCTTCGATAAAAAATTTTACCAAAAAAATGCGCAATTTCTGGCAAATCTTGTGGTTTAATAAAAATTAAAATCACTAAGAAAACTACAATTAATTCGGCGAGGGAAAATCCAAACATATTTTAATATTAGTTAAAACGCCGGTTCGGAATAAAGAATAATTCAGATCTCGTCCTATCTTTGTTTATTTTTTAGTAAAATTACTCCGGATATGCGTCGTAATTTTACTGAAAAAGCGCTAAAAATATGCCAAAATCTGAATTATTCTTTATTCCAAACCGGCTTTTGAAGCTCGTCTAACCAAAGCGACCGGTGATGTAATCTTGAGTTTGTTGATGGCTTGGATTGGTAAAAATTTTGTCCGTGGTATCATATTCCACAACTTTTCCCATATTAAAAAAAGCGGTCATGTTAGAAACTCTAGCGGCTTGTTGCATTGAGTGAGTTACGATTATAATGGTAAAATTATCTTTTAGCTCATCAATTAATTCTTCAATTTTTGCGGTAGCAATTGGATCAAGAGCTGAGCATGGTTCATCCATTAAAATAATTTCTGGTTCAATTGCAATGGTGCGGGCGATGCAAAGTCTCTGTTGTTGTCCTCCAGAAAGCGCGGAGGCTTGATCATTTAGACGATCTTTAACTTCATTCCATAATCCGGCGTTAATTAAGCTTTTTTCAACAATTTCATCTAATTCTTTTTTGCTATTAAAGAGCCCGTGAATTCTGGGGCCGTAAGCAACATTTTCATAAATAGATTTTAGAAAAGGATTTGGTTTTTGGAATACCATGCCAATTTGGGCGCGAAGCAGCACCAAATCAAGGTCTGAGCGATAAATATTATTATTGTCAATAATGATTTCTCCTTCAATTTTACAGCCTAAAATAGTATCATTCATGCGATTAATGCAGCGCAGAAAAGATGATTTTCCGCATCCCGAAGGGCCAATTAAGGAAGTTACACTATTTTTAGCAAAATCTAAATTAATATCAAATAAGGCTTGTTTTTGACCGTAGAATAAATTGATATTTTTGGCTGAAATTTTACTAGTCATTTTTTAAAAAAATTAGTTACCATATTTGTGACGGTCCAATAAAATACTCCAAAAATTTTACAATGCAAAGACTGAAAAAATTTATTCCCAATTCGCTTTACGGCAGATTTTTGCTTATTATCACCTTGCCAGCATTGATTGTGCAGCTGGTTTCGATTTATGTTTTTTATTATACTCACTTAGATGTTATTAGTAAACACATGGCGCGCAGTGTTGTAACTGAGATGGTTTTTATTAAAAAATCAATCAGCAAGCCAAATTATGAGATATTATTGCAAGATTTTGTCGAAGATATTGATCTGGATTTTTCTTTTGAAGGGAAAAAAAAGTTGAAAAAAAAGTCTAAAATTGCCGACAGTAATTGGAAAAAACACAAGATATATGAATATTTAAATCCATTATTAAATCCTTATAATCGATTTGAGTCAGAGCTTAAAAATCATGGTTTGACACCTTATGAAATCTATGAAAATCCAGATAATAATGACTTATTAATTGTTAAAATTCAAACCACGCAGGGTGTAATTTCTTTTGATGTTCCGGTTAAAAGAATTACCAGTTCTAGCGCCTATGTTTTTACTTTTTGGATGATTTTAACCAATTTAATCACTTCATTTATTTCGATAATTTTCTTAAAGAATCAGATTAGATCAATTCGAGATTTAAGTGATACGGCTGAGAAATTTGGTCGAGGGCAAGATGTGCCAAACCTAAGACCGCATGGCTCTAACGAAATTAGATCTTTAACAATTTCTTTTATTAAAATGAAAGAAAGATTAACGCGGCAAATTGCGCAGAGAACGGATATGCTTTCTTCGGTTTCACATGATTTAAGAACTCCACTGACGCGAATGAAATTGCAGCTAGAAATGATGAAAAATTCGCAAGAGGTTGAAGATTTGAAACAAGATATTTCTGATATGGAAAAATTAGTTGAAGAATATTTGAGTTTTGCGCGTGGCGATGAAAAAGAAAAAGTTGCTTTAGTTAAAATTAAGCAGTTTTTACAAGAAAATTTCATTAATTATTATGCAAAAATGGGTAAAAAAATCCAAAATCATATTGATCTTTCTGACGAATTGGAGGTGGCAATAAAAAAACTAGCTCTAAAGCGCGCTTTAATGAATTTAATTGATAATGCGTTTAACTACGGAAATAATGCCGCTATGACCGCTTCAGTCTCAGATAATAATTTACTAATTATGATTGATGATGATGGTCCGGGTGTGCCAAAAAATGAGCGAGATAATGTATTTAAGCCATTTTATCGCATTGACAATTCTCGCAATCTTGATAAAATTAACGCTTCTGGCGGCTCTGGCCTAGGACTTGCAATTGCAATGGATGTAGTAACTTCACATGGCGGGCAAATAATTCTTTCTGACTCACCACTGGGCGGACTTAGAGCGGCGATATTTATTCCAATTTAAAAGTCAGCTCGAACTTTTATAACTTATATATTATATGAAACGCATTCTTGTTACTGGTGGAGCTGGATTTCTTGGCTCATTTTTATGCGAAAAATTATTATCTCAGGGAAATGAAGTAATTGCATTGGATAATTATTTTTCTGGTAGTAAAAAAAACATTGAACATCTCTTAGATAATCACAGTTTTGAAGCTATAAGACATGATGTGACGCAGCCAATTCACCTTGAAGTTGACGAGATCTATAATTTTGCTTGCCCAGCTTCGCCAATTCACTATCAACACAATCCGGTTCATACTACAAAAACTTGCGTGATGGGCGCAATCAATATGTTAGAGCTGGCGCGCAATGTTAAAGCAAAAATTATTCAAGCCTCAACTTCTGAAATTTATGGTGATCCATTAATTCATCCGCAAAGAGAAGAATATTTTGGCAATGTAAATACAATTGGTCCGCGCTCTTGTTATGACGAGGGAAAGAGAGTTGCGGAGACTTTATTTTTTGATTATAATCAACAATATGATGTTGAAATAAAAATAGTGCGAATCTTCAATACTTATGGTCCGCGCATGTCAATTAACGATGGGCGCGTAATTTCAAATTTTATAGTTCAAGCTTTAAGAGGGGAAGATATTACTATTTACGGTAAGGGTGATCAAACTCGCTCTTTTTGTTATGTAGATGATTTGGTGGATGGGATAATTAATTTCATGAATTTAGATAAAAATGAAAAAGGTCCTATAAATCTAGGAAATCCAGGAGAGTTTACCATTCTGGAATTAGCTAAAAAAGTTTTAAAATTAACTAATTCAAAGTCAAAAATAGTTTTTAGAGATTTGCCGCAAAATGATCCAATGCAGCGCCAGCCAGTGATAGAAAAAGCTCAGCAGTTAATTAAATTTTCACCAAAAATAAATCTTGAACAAGGTTTAATAAAAACTATTGAATATTTTGATAATTTAATTGGACAATCATCACTATGAAAATAGCAGTTATTGGCAGTGGTTATGTTGGTCTTGTTTCCAGTATTTGTTTTGCTAAAATTGGTCACGAGGTTGTTTGTGTTGATAAAATTTCTGCAAAAATTTCCAAATTAAATTCTGGCATAGTTCCTATTTTTGAGCCGGGTCTAGAGAATCTTTTGCATGAAGCGGTTGCAGCAAAAAAAATTACCTTTACCACTGATTTAAAAGAGGCGTTAAAAGATTCGGTTGCAATATTTATTGCGGTTGGAACTCCTCAGGGCGAAGATGGAAGCGCTGATCTTTCTTATGTGTTGGAAGCTGCAAAAGAAATTGCTGCTTTGTCAAATTCTTATAAATTAATCATTACCAAATCAACAGTGCCCGCTGGTACTGGTTCTAAAATTAAACAATTAGTTAAAGAGACAAACCCTAAACTTGATTTTGCGGTTGCATCAAATCCTGAATTTTTGCGCGAAGGTTCAGCGATTTACGATTTTATGAATCCTGATCGTATTGTTCTTGGCGCAGAAGATGAAAAATCGCGAAAAATTTTAGCAGAAATTTATGCAAATTTTGCGCCAGAAAAGTTAATTTATAGCGATGTTGTAACGGCAGAGCTTATTAAATATGCCTCTAACTCATTTTTAGCGACTAAAATTTCTTTTATTAATGAAATGGCAGATTTGTGTGAAATAGTTGGTGGTGATATTAAGCAACTATCAAAAGCAATGGGAAGAGATTCAAGAATTGGTGAAAAATTTTTAAATCCGGGTCCGGGTTTTGGTGGCTCATGTTTTCCAAAAGATATTATGGCAATTCTTAATATTGCTAACGAAAATAAAGTTGATTTATCCTTAATAAACTCGGTAATAACTTCAAACAAGCAGCGCAAAAATAAAATGGTGGAAAAGATTTCTTCCGTCCTAAATCATGAAATTATTGGTAAAAAAATTGCATTTCTAGGATTGGCATTTAAAGCAAATACTGATGATATTCGCTATTCTCCGGCAATTACAATTATCAAAGAATTATTGAAAAAAGGTGCGAAAATTAAAGCGCATGATTTTGAAGCGATTGAAAATTCCAGACAAGAATTTTTAGATATTGGAAATATTGAATTTAGTGAAAATATCTATGAAACTATTGAGGGCGCTGATTTAATTGTTATCGCAACTGAATGGAAAGAATATCAAAATCTTGATTTTGCAAAAATAAAAGCCGTTACCAAATCAAGAAAAATTGTTGATTTGCGCAATTTATTTGATGCTAAAAAAATGCAAGAAAATGGTTTCGAATATTTTTATATTGGTGGAAAAAAAGAAAAGGGGTCAGACCCCTTTAGTGAAAAAGGGGTCTGACCCCTTTTTTATTTTTAAATTTGTCCTCGTAGCTCAGGGGATAGAGCATCGGTTTCCTAAACCGTGAGCGCATGTTCGAGTCATGCCGAGGACACCATCCGCTTTTGCTAAAGCTACAGCGCGATTGATTCGTTAACTAATAACAAAATGATAAAAATCGATAAAATTGAATTACAGGATAATGTTTTGCTAGCTCCAATGTCAGGAGTTACCGATTTGCCTTTTCGTCGTTTAGTGAAGCAATTTGGTGCTTCTCTAGTGGTTTCGGAAATGATTGCTTCAAGAGCGATGATTTTACAAACTCGCGATTCAATGAAAAAATGCCAGAAAGATAATACTCATTTTCCAATGTCGGTGCAGCTTGCTGGATGTGATCCAGAAGTAATGGCTGAAGCGGCAAAACTCAATGAAGATTTAGGCGCTGACATTATTGATATAAATTTTGGTTGCCCAGTAAAAAAAGTAGTAAATGGCTTTGCGGGAAGTGCTTTAATGAAAGATGAAGATCTTGCAACTAGAATAATGGAAGCTGTAGTTAAGGCGGTGAAGGTTCCCGTGACAATGAAAATGCGCTTAGGTTGGAATTATGAAAATCTAAACTCACCAAGTTTGGCAAAAAAAGCTGAAGATGTTGGAATAAAAATGCTCACCGTTCACGGTCGCACAAGGTGCCAAATGTATAATGGCAGCGCGAATTGGGAATTAATAAATAAAGTTAAAGAAGCTGTATCAATTCCAGTAATCGCTAATGGCGATATTAAATCAATTTCTGATGCAAAAAAAGCTTTAGAATTATCTAAGGCAGACGGCGTTATGATAGGCCGCGCTTGTTATGGCAAGCCATGGTTAATTAATCAAATTAGTCAAGAATTGCGCGGAGAAATCCCTTCAGAAAATCCGTCGCTTGAAGAGCAAAAAGCAATCGTGCTTAATCATTTTTCTGAAATGATCGAGCATTATGGTGAGCAAGTTGCAATTCCTTTAGCGCGTAAACACATAGGCTGGTATAGTTCTGGTTTAAAGGGCTCGGCAGAATTTCGTGCTAAAGTTAATGTAACGCAAGGCGAAAAAAATGTGCGTTTTGCAATTGAAGAGTTTTATGATTTTCAAACTTTACATCGCGAAAAGTAATATTGTGATCGCAACTTAGATATGAGGTTTTTGTTTAACACCAATAAATAAACCATGAATATAAAAATAGATAAATCCTATATTGAATTTATTAGTGATTTAAAAAACCACATTAAAACAGCTCGCGTTAAAGCAAATTTGGCTGTGAATTATGAGTTGGTTTCTCTTTATTTCAAAATTGGTAAATCAATTTTAGAAAAGCGGGAAGCGGAGGGTTGGGGAGGTAAAATTATTGATAAAATTTCGCAAGACTTAAGATGTGAATTTCCAAAAATGAAGGGTTTATCAATAACGAACCTAGATTACATGCGTAGATTTGCTGCATTTGTAATTTCCCAACAAGCTGTTGGGGAAGTGCAATTTCCCAAGCAAGTTATTACCCAATTAGATAATTTGCCATTTTTTCAAATTCCTTGGGGACATAATTTGGTTCTGCTGGATCAAATATCGGAAGCAAAACAGCGTCTTTGGTATGCCTCTCAAACCATCAAAAACGGCTGGTCTCGCAATGTTTTAATGCACCAAGTCAAAAGTGATCTCTACAAAAGACAAGCTACTTTAGAAAAAACTCATAACTTTGATTTAACCCTTTCAAATTCGCAATCTGAGTTGGTGGCTGATTTATTAAAAGATGAATATAATTTTGAGTTTTTAAGAGGATCTAATTTTAGGGAAAAAGAATTGGAGGACTGCCTGATAGAAAATATTGTTAAGTTTTTATTAGAGCTAGGCAAGGGTTTTGCCTTTATTGGAAGGCAATATCACCTAGTGGTTGGCGGACAAGATTTTTATATTGATCTTATTTTTTACAATATTGAATTGCGTTGTTTTGTTATAATCGAGTTAAAAACTGGAGAATTTAAGCCAGAATATGCTGGTAAATTAGGTTTCTATCTGTCTGTAATTGACGAAAAATTAAAAAAAGATCAAGATCAAAGTACTATTGGCATAATTCTTTGCACTAAAAATAATAAAGAAATTTCCAAACATTCCGTGCGCTATATGACTAAACCAATTGGCGTTTCTGAGTATAAAATTTCTGAAAAAATCACTGATAAAAAAATCAAAAAAATTGTGCCTAGCGCTGACGAGATAGAAAATATCAAATCATTTAAAATTTAAAAATGACTTCTTCTAAATTAAAAATTCAACTTTCTCAAATCAACACTTCAGTTGGTGATGTTGAGGGAAATTATCAAAAAATTATTGACGAATTTAAGAAGGCGGAAGCCGCAGGATGTGATTTGGTGGTGTTTTGTGAAATGGCACTTTCGGGCTATCCTTGCGAAGATTTATGGCAGAAAAAATATTTTCTTGATGAGATAAAAAATAAAATTTTAGAAATTTGTAAAAAAACTATTGGCTCTAAGTGCGCTATTTTATTTGGTGCGCCGCATTTTGCAATTTTGCGAAATAAAAAAGAAGCAATTCATAATTCGGCTTTTTTAATTGAAAATGGCGAAATTAAAAAAATCATCAATAAAAAAACTCTGCCAAATTATGGTGTTTTTGATGAAAAAAGAAATTTTGAGGCAGATAATTTTCTTTCTTTAATAGAGTTTCGAGGCATGACCTTAGCGGTTCTAATTTGTGAAGATGCGTGGGATAGTAAAAATTTATTTTTATTATCTGAGCAAGTTTTTGATGTGATAATTACAATTAATTCTTCACCTTACGATGTTAAAAAATTTGCACGAAGATTATCAGCGATGCAAAAATTTTCTACAACTTTAGGTAAGCCACTAATTTATCTTAACCAAGTGGGCGCTCAAGATTCTCTAGTGTTTGACGGCGCTTCTTTTGTTTTAAATAATGAAGCAGAGCTAGTTTTTTTAATGAAAGAATTTGAAGAAGATTCTGCGATAATTGAAGTGAATAAAGAAGGTGAAATTATTGATAAAAATATTTTATCTCATAGTAATGACTGGTTAAAAAATAATTACAGTGCCTGTGTTTTAGGGCTTCGCGACTATATTTATAAAAATAATTTTCAAAAAGTTTTGCTCGGAATGTCTGGCGGAATAGATTCCGCTCTGGTTGCAACAATTGCAGTAGATGCTTTGGGAAAAGAAAATGTTGCGCTTTACGCTTTACCAAGTCGCTATAACTCAGAAGAATCAATGATTGACGCCAAAAATTGTGCTAAAAATCTTGATCTAGATTTAAATATAATTTCAATTGAAAAGCCGTTTGAAGTAATGACAGAAGCACTTGGTGAAATTAAAAATTTAACTCAAGAAAATTTACAATCACGAATTCGTGGAAATATTTTAATGGCGCTTTCAAATGATGCGGGCAATTTACTGCTTTCAACCGGCAATAAATCTGAGCTTGCTATGGGATATGCAACAATTTATGGTGACATGTGTGGCGCCTTTAATCCAATTAAAGATTTATATAAAACTAAAATTTATAAATTAGTTAATTGGAGAAATGAAAATATTCCTGAAATTTCTTTTTATAAAAAAACTAATTTAATTCCTCAAAATATTATCACTAAAGCTCCAACGGCAGAGCTTAGATTTAATCAAAAAGATTCCGACTCTTTGCCGGAATATGAAATTTTAGATAAAATTTTATATCAAATAATTGAAGAAAAAAATTCTGTCGAAGAAATTGTTAAACTAGGTTTTGAAGAAAATTTAGTTAAAAAAATTGCTAAAGGTTTTTATGCTAGTGAATATAAGCGCAGGCAGGCAGTGATTGGTCCTAAAATTTCAGAAATGTCTTTTGATAAAGATCGTCGCTATCCAATAACTAACAAGTTTTGGCAATAAAATGGCAAAAGAATTTGTTTGTAAAAGCTGTGGTCATATTGGCGAAGCAAAAGGTGGCAAGCGAGGCAGCTTCTGGGCAGAGCTAACCATGTGGTCATTTATTTTACCAGGAATATTCTATTCAATTTGGCGCAGAATAGATAAGAGGCGATGCAGTTTATGTGAAGGCACTTCACTTGCCGATTTAAATTCGCCTTATGGCAAAGTTGCTTTAGAAAAATTCTATTTAAATAATATTAAAGCCAATTCAAAACCTAATTAAAATTTATTTATGACAAAAATTTGTCGATTTGCTCCATCTCCTACAGGTTTTTTGCATGTTGGAAATATTCGCGCCGCAATTATTAATTTTCTTTATGCCAAAAAATTTGGCGGAGAATTTTTTTTGCGCTTTGATGATACCGATATTGAGCGCACTCGCGATGAATATCGCGAAATGATTTTAGTTGATATGGCTTGGCTTGGTCTTGAATATAGTAAATTGGTAAAACAATCTGAGCGTCTTAAGCAATATGAAGAGGCAAAAAATTTTCTTCTTGCGTCAAATCGACTTTACGAATGTTTTGAAACAACGGAAGAATTAAATTTTCAACGCAAAGCACAAGTTGCTTCAGGTCATGCGCCAGTTTATAATCGCGCTGCTCTAAATTTAAATGAAGAGCAAAAAAAGTCTCTACGCGCTTCCGGATTAAAACCGCATTATCGCTTTTTATTAGAAGATAAAATTACTTCATGGGACGACAAAATTAAAGGTCGCATCACTTATGAGGGGCGTCATTTTTCTGATCCAGTTTTAATCAGAGATAATGGTGTGCCAACTTACACTTTTTGCTCAGTGGTTGATGATATTGAATTTGGCGTGACTGATATTATTCGCGGTGAAGATCACATTACAAATACTGCAATTCAGATTCAAATTTTTGAAGCGCTAACAGCTAAAAAAATTCCAGATTTTGCTCATCTTGCATTGGTCAAAGCTTCAGAGGGAAAAATTTCAAAACGCGAAGGTGGATTTGATGTGAAATCGCTACGACAAGAAGGTTATGAGCCATTTGCAATTATTAATTTACTTTCGCAAATTGGCACTTCTGATTCAATTAAAATTCACAAAAATTTTGATGAGCTAGAAAAAAATTTCGATTTTTCTAAATTTAGTAAATCAGCTACTAATTATGATATTTCTGAATTAGGTCATATTAATCAAAAACTGCTACAAATCCTTGATTTTTCTGAAGTGGAGGCTCGCCTAAAAACCATCGGATTTACTAAAAAAATTAGCGAACAGCTTTGGAATGCAATAAAACTTAATATTACTTTTTTAAGAGAAATTGAAGAGTGGTATAAAATATGTGCTGATGAGTTTAGATATTCAAATAAAGCGGAAGATCAAGAGTTTTTAAAACAAGCCTCAGAGCTTTTGCCAATTGATACGGCAGATATAAATTGTTGGAATTTGTGGCTAGAAAAAATCAAAGAAAAAACCGCGCGCAAAGGCAAGGAATTATTCATGCCAATTCGCTTAGCTTTAAGCGGAAAAGAGCACGGCCCTGAGTTAAAATTATTGGTGAATTTAATTTCTAGAGATGAGATTTTAAAAAGATTAAGTGCGTTATAAAGGCTGATATTATTCACGCAAATCGTCATCTTCCATCCAGGGCTTACGCGCGAAAAAACCAAAACGCTCGTCATCCTTGAATACGTAGGATTCGAGGATCTCATGAGTTTGAACTCCTAAAAAATAAACTCACAAGATCCTCGACGCTTCGCATCAAGGATGACGAGTGTTTTGGTTTTTTTAATAAGTTTTTCATGCGTAGGCCCCGATACTCTATCTTATACCAAATCTAAATTCTATTGACACCACAATATAAAAAAACTATTAATAAGTTTTTTTAAAGAAATTTATGGCAAAACCTTACAGTTTAGATTTAAGAATGAGGGTTATAGAAAATCTTGTAGAAGGTAATATAACTCAAGCAGCAG
>CAMDMO010000004.1 GCA_945902255.1 Rickettsia typhi
CTTGATGTTTTGATGAAGTGATTAATCGACAGTTATCACAAACCCCGCAAGCCTGAGCGTTTTTAATCGCGTCAGCATCAGTGCAATTTATAGTTTTAGCGATAATGCGAGCAGTAGTAGTTTTTCCAACACCTCTGATTCCAGTTAAAATATAAGCATGATGCAAACGGTTGTTTTTAATGGCATTAGAAAGAGTTGTAACTAAAACATCTTGCCCAATTAATTGATCAAAATTCTGTGGGCGATATTTGCGAGCAAGAACTAGATAGGAATTTTGAGACATTTAGATAAGTTGTATTGAAAATTGAGGCTGTCGCAAGATTAGGCTGCTCATACCAAGTCCCCTTCGAAAGAAGGAATAGCGCGACCCAACTTAATTTATCATGAGCTGCTTTCTTTCGAATCTGACTCTTTTAACAAATAAATCGCCCGCACTACTCCCGAAAAATATTTTATTTAAAGCCGTAAATTATTCAAGAGGTGTTTTTTTATTAATACGGCATTAACAAATAAAAAATATCTAGAGCTGAGCCTGGCTTACGCAACCGCGCCCACATGTTTATACAAAATTTAAGATTTATAAATTAGCATGAACCTTGGGGCGGAGTTATAAACTTCGCCCAGCTGAAGGAGTTACAAAATATATGTCTTTATTCGTTAGCGTTATGCAATCTTATCATCAACGACAAATTTCCCTCATTCTAGCATAGGCTCTGGTAACGCCCTCAAGAGAATATTCATCAACCGCGTAGGTTCCAACAGCAGAATCAGCTCTAACTCTTATAACCGCGCTATTTAAAATGGTTTGAATAATTTTAACATCCTCAGCTTTGCTACCCGCCCAAGCAATATCTTTTTTGGCAAATAGTTTAAATTGATGATCATCTATCAAAAGAAAAACTTGGCTATTTAATTTAAATTCAAAACCGTCATAAACGCTTATTTCTTCAACCCTATCTTTCTCAAAACGAGTGATCATGATATAGGGCGTTTTGCGAGAACCATGGTCAGAATTTGAAGATATAGGGTGAGAAACTATGTAACATTGCTTCTCTTCAATATCATCAGCATTAATTTCATAAACCACCCATTGATAAAACGAACTATCGATAATTTGTGAGTTAGCAACTTGAGTTGATGCTAGTAAAGCGAATATGAATAAATAAATTTTTATATTAAAAAGGTTTTTCACAAAATTGATTTTAAAAACTAATTAATAAAGCCTTGAAATGGCGTGTTCTAAAGCGGTTACCAACCCTTCTTTTGCAATAGAATTTTCAAAAATCTCTAAATTTTTTAAAGCTAATTCTTTATATTCCAAAGCTTTTTTTTGTGACAAAGAAATTCCACCATATTTTTCAATTAAAGCTAAAATTTTAGCAAAATCTTTTTGATCTTTTTGATCATTCATTAAATTTTTTAGAAAAACTTCTTTAATAAATTCGCGATCATCTTTGTTAGCTTTTTGATAAAGTAAAATTATTGGCAAAGTTACCTTTCCTTCAAAAAAATCATTACCAAGATCTTTTCCCAAAACTTGCTCTTTTGAAGAGTAGTCAAGCACGTCATCAACTATTTGAAAAACTATACCAAGATTTTTTCCAAAATCTCTTAAAGCCTCTATTTGCTTACTGTCTTTATTATTAATTAATGCTCCAACTTCGCAAGCGGCAGAAAATAAAATAGCAGTTTTTCCAAAAATTATTTCAAAATATTTTTCTTCTAAAATTTCAACATTATTTGAATTTTCAAGCTGCATAACCTCGCCATCCGCCATTACAGAAGAAGCTTTTGAAAGCAAAGCAAGAACATCTAGATTTTTACTTTTTACCATCAGTTGAAAAGCAATCGAGAAAAGATAATCACCAACTAAAATACTTACTTTATTATCCCAAATTGCATTAGCAGTTTTTTTTCCGCGCCTTATTTCACTTACATCAACCACGTCGTCATGAAGCAATGTTGCGGCATGAATTAATTCAACCGCAGCCGCTAAATTATAAACATCTTTTTCACCAAATAATTTAGAAGATAAAATTAATAAAAGAGGGCGAATTCTTTTGCCGCCAGAAGCAACTAGATGATTGGCTACCTCTTGAATTAATGGAGATTTTCCAACCGCAAATTCTAAAATAATTTCATCGATTTTTTTTAAATCTGCTGAAAAATTATTAACTAAATTCTGAAATTTATTCATACATTCAACATCAGCCTCAAATTTTTTTCTAACTTTTTTAAATCCACAATCAAAGTTCCTTGATGAAAGTCTCTAACTTTACTTCTTGAACCAATTTCACATTCTTGATAAAAATATTTAAAATTAAGCATTGAAGATAATCTGTAATATTCGGTATTTGGCTTTGCCTCGCTTGGCTTGGTAACCATTTCTAATATAGAAGAATTATCTTGCATGAATAATATATTTGTTAAACCCGCTCCATGAGGTGATATTGCATATTTTGCCTTAGCTGCAATTGCTACTTGCTCGTTATAAGAAAATTTGTCCATAACAACTTTTTTAAAGCCATATTTCTCAAGCAATTCTACAACCTCTTTTTCATTTTCAACAAAACGCAATACTTGGCCATCTCTTGAAATATAAATTTTTTCACCAAAATTTAGATTATTATTTTCAATATTTTTGAGTAAAATTTGACGAATTTCTTTAAAGGCTTCAGGATCTTGTTGCGATATGTCAGCTAAAACAGCTTCTTCAACCTTAATATTTGATTTTCTTGGCGAAAAAACAATTTGATTTTCTAAGACACCAAATTTTTTTAAGGAAGGTAAAATAAACTTATAGCTCTTATATTTTTTTGGCAGAAATAGTAAGGAACCATCGATCAGATTTTCTCTTTTTAAAGCCAATAATCTCTTTAGTGAGTAAACATGCCAATGATAATAATTGCTCGTCCACTCATCGGTAATTAATAAGAATCTTTTTTTACTAAAGTTAATTTTTGGAAAAATAAATTTTAGAAAAAATTTATAACCTTTTTGATATTTCTGATAATTTTCTTCACTGATGCAGCTTTTTTTAAAAATTTTAAAATAGTTGAATAAAACAGAATTGGTGGCTATTCGCACCTTTTTATAAAATTCTATTTTTGGAGAAAAATATATTTCATCTGGTAAATTTTTAAAAATATCAAACTCTTGATTATTCTCGTCAAAATTATTCGGAACTTTGTATTTATAGACAAGGTTTGTCATTTTAGTAAATAGATTTAGGCGATAACTTACGCGGCGATAGACACTTATTCATCTGAAATCTTTTGCGCATCTTCGTGATATAGCATCAAAACTTTATTTTTACATTCTTCAATTTTAGCAGAAATTGTATTTAATGCGACCCTAATCGCCTCAGTAACTTCTTCTGATTCACCATGCTTAATAAAGGTAATATATTGACTGGTAAGCTTATCTGCACATTCTTCCAAATTAGTAACTACATCTTCAATAATTGCAAATTGTTGAGTTGCAAGCTTATGAGAGCTATCTTCAACGGCTCTAATTAAGCGATCCGCATAGCCATAATATTCCACGATTTCGTTATAAAGCTGCTCTTGTTTTGATGTTGCCATTTAATTTTATAATGAAATTTTTTAAAAATGCGATCAAATAACACTTATTTGAAGCTAATTTTAAGAAGATAAAAGTCAATTAAGGAAATAACTATTACAAAATAAAAAAGTGAAATTAGCTTACGGACTTCTGTAACCTTAGTCATTCCTCAACTAATAATTTTAAGTATTAAAGAAAAAGATCAAAAATATCTTAACGACTATATGTCTAAAGTTCAAAATAGAACTCATAATTTTCTTGGCTATCCGGTGTCGAGAGACTTTGATTATAGTGAATTATATCCAATGTTAAAATACCCTCTAAATAACCTTGGCGATCCACTGATTGAATCAACTTATGATTTAAATTCACGCTCAATTGAAAGAGAAGTTGTGCAATTTTTTTGCGATCTATTTAAAGCGCCAAGCAATAATTCTTGGGGATATGTTACTAATGGTGGTTCAGAAGGAAATCTTTACGCGCTTTATGTTGCTAGAGAATTATATCCAACTGGAATGGTTTACTACTCTGAGGCTACGCATTATAGCATAAATAAAAATATTCATTTATTGAATATGCCAAGCATTTTGATTCGCTCTAATGAAAGTGGTGAAATGGATTATGAAGATTTGAAAGATGCACTTCACCTACATCGCCATCAACCGGCAATTATAATTGCAAATATTGGGACAACAATGACAGAGGCGAAGGATGATATTGGAAAAATTAAAGAAGTATTAAAACAATCCGTAATTAGAAGTCATTATATTCACTGCGATGCTGCTCTTGCCGGAACTTATTTAGCTTTGCTAGAAACTAAACCTGCTTTTGATTTTGCACAAGGAGTTGATAGTGTTGCTATTAGCGGTCACAAATTTATTGGATCTCCAATTCCTTGTGGAGTTGTGGTGGTTAAAAAATCTTACAAAGATAGGATTGGTCAATCTATTCCATATATTGGAACTCTTGATACAACAATAACCGGCTCTCGCAATGGTCACAGCCCTTTATTTTTGTGGTATGCTATTAAAAAATTAGGAAAAGAAGGTCTAAAAGAAAGGGCTTTAAATAGCTTAAAGCTTGCAGAATATACTGAAAACAAATTAAAAGGTCTTGGAATAGATGCTTGGCGAAATCCAAATGCCATTACCGTAGTCTTTCCAAGCCCATCTGAAGAAATATGTGTTAAATGGCAATTAGCAAGCGATTCTGGCATTTCTCACATAATTTGTATGCCTGGAATGGTGCAAAAAGAAATTGATGATTTTTTAATAGATTTAGCCGCTTCAAAAAAGTTATAACGCCAATTTGTGATAAAAAAAACCTTCAAAACTCGTCATCCTTGGCTCGCAGAGCCGAGGATCTCATGAGCTTTGCTTAAGGAGTGTAAACTCATGAGATCCTCGAAGCTGCTCTTTAAGGATGATGGGGTTTAATATGTTTTTATCGGCGAATTAACGTTTATAATTTTGATTTTTGCCACGAATCAAAATCAACTTTCAACAAAGCGAATTTGTTACCTTGCTTGTGATAATCAACCTCGCCTTCATCTCTAAAGCCAAATTTTGTTAATAATTTAATACAAGCCGCGTTATTTTTATCGACTCTAGCCGGTATTAACAAGGTTGGAAATAATGTGAAAAGTTTTTCAAAAAAAGCTGAGCAAAATTCTGAAGCATATCCACGGCCATTAAACTCTGCATGAGTTACAATCAAAAACTCAATATCACAATCAGAAATTGAGAAAGAGCCATCTATCATCGGCTCTTGTTTTTGAATTCCAGCAATTCCTATAAATTTATTGCTGCTATTTTCAAAAATTAAATAACTGCCAATTCCTTGATAAGAGGCATAACACTCTAAACCAAGCTTAATATCTAACTCAGCATTTATGCCTTCAATAAACTCAATATTTTCTTTACGATTATATAGATCAATTATGTGATCTTGATTTAATTCATCGATAAAAACAGCGGTTAGTCTTGAAGTTTGAAAAACAATTTTATTTTTCATTTCAAGAATAAAACTTCTGATTACTTTTTGCCATTTGAAGTAATAATTTAGAAACTTCAAAACGACTTCCATATTTCTTATTCAACTCTTGCAATCTTATCACAACTTGTTTAATTCCTCGTGAATCAGCATATTTTAAAAGCCCGCCACGAAAAGCTGGGAAGCCAGTTCCCATAATCATCGCCATATCAAGATATCGCGCATTTTTTACTACATTTTCTTCTAAACATTTTGCCGCTTCATTAACCATGGTCAAAATGCAACGATCAATAATTTCTTGGTCTGAAATATAAATTTGTCTAATGTCAGATCTTTTTCTAACCATATTTAAAATTTCTGAAATTTTAGAATTTGGTCTATTATTTTTCACATCAAAAGCATGAATATAAAATCCTTGTTTAGATTTTTTTCCCAGCAATTCTTTGTGATTATTGTAAATTTCATCTAAAATTTCTGCCACTTTCATGCGTTGTCCATAAGATTCTTGCAAAGAATGAGCAACTTTTACACCAACGTCAATTCCTACCACATCCGCTAAAACAAAGGGACCCATTGGCATACCAAATTTTTCAATAATCCAATCTATTCTAGAAATTTCTGCGCCATCTTGCAGCACATAAGCCGCTTCATTCATGAATGGAAGTAAAATTCTATTCACTAAAAAACCAGCCACATCTTTTACAACAATCGGAGTTTTACCAAGCTTTTTTGATAATTTAACAATAGTTGCAATAGTTAAATCAGAAGTTTTTTCTCCACGAATTACCTCAACTAAAGGCATACGATTTACTGGATTAAAGAAGTGCATACCAACAAAGCGCTCAGGATTTTTTAGAGCGTGAGCCATTTCAGAGATAGAAAGCGAAGAAGTGTTAGAGGCAATGATTGCGTCGCTTTTAACTTGCATTTCAGCTTCTGCTAAAATTCTTTTTTTCACTGCCATATTTTCCACAACTGCTTCAATCACAATTTCAGCACGCTCAAAACCAGCATAATCAAGACCAGCAGTTACTCTGCCCATTTTCATATTTGCTTGTTCGGTGGTAATTTTTTTGATTTTCTTTAGCTGATTAAATATTTTTAAAATTTGATTATAGCCAATTGCAATTGCGTTTTGAGTAATATCTTTAATGCGAATATTTAAATTATTATTTGCAAATAACCATGCAATTCCGCCTCCCATCACGCCAGCACCAATCAAAGCGGAATTACGAACATCTTTAGAATTATAACCCTCAACCCCTTCATCTTTTTTCAATTCTTCATTAATAAAGAAAATTTCGATAAGATTTTTAGAAATATTTCCAACTACTAATTCACAAAAAGCATCCAACTCCACTTTAAGACCGCGATTAGAGTAAGTTATGCCATAGGTTCTTTTTACAACTTCTAAAGCATAAAAAGGCGCAGGATATTGACCTTTGGTTTTTTCGTATAAATCTTTTCTAGTTAAATAATAAATTAAATATTTTCCAAAAAATATTGTTTCAAAAATAAAGCGCTTTTTCTTTGCCGCAGCTCTTGTTTGAAGATAGTGATTAGATTCCCCGCCTTTTAAAATTTCAGTAACAAAATGCCCTAATTTTTCTTCCAAAAATTCTTCGCGAATTAAATCATCTACAAGCCCAATTTTGAAAGCTTTTTTGGCATCAACCGCCTTACCAGATAAAATGATTTTTAGCGATTCCTGCAAGCCAATTAATTTTGGCAAACGCTGAGTTCCGCCAAATCCTGGAATAATTCCCAAATTTACCTCTGGCAAACCTAGAGAAGTTTTTTGATTAATAACCGCAACGCGATATTTACAAGCAAGAGCAAGCTCTAATCCACCGCCTAAACAAGCTCCATCGATAACTGCAATGGTTGGAATTTTTAATTGAGAGATTTTATGAATAATATTTTGACCACGAGAAACTTTTGCATAAGCATCTTTCGGATCGCGTATATCTTTTATTTCATTAATATCTGCGCCGGCGATAAAGATATCTTTTTTATCACTGGTAATAATTAAAGCTCGAATTGCCTTATTTCCATCGATAACATTGATAGCTTTTTCTAGCTCTGATAACACTGGATGAGAAAGTTTATTCACCTTCTCATTTGGTAAATCAAAAACTAAATTTGCTATACCATTTTTTTCAATTACTAAAGTAAGTGCGTTTGTCATTTGACTAAATTTAATGTGCTAAGAATTTTTCAATCTCAAGTGCAGCCATACATCCTGTTCCCGCTGCAGTAACTGCTTGACGATAGATTCTATCTTGTATATCACCCGCGGCATAAATGCCAGAAATATTAGTAGCAGTCGAGTTAGGTTTAGTAACTATGTAGCCTTCTGAATCAATTTCTAAAATAGAATTTTTAAATAAATCAGAGTTTGGCTTATGACCAATGGCAATAAAAATTCCATCAATTTTCATTTCACGAATTTCGCCATTAATCGTGTTTTTTAGCTTCGCGCCAGTGACAGTTTTTGGATTTTCACTTCCTAAAACTTCTTCTAACTTATGATTCCAAATCACTTCAATTTTTGGATGTTTGAATAAACGGTCTTGTAAAATTTTTTCCGCTTTAAATTTATCACCCCTATGAACTACATAAATTTTTGCCGCGTGATTAGTTAAATAAAGAGCTTCCTCAACAGCAGAATTTCCACCACCAACCACAATTATTTCTTTATTTTTGAAAAAAAATCCATCGCAAGTGGCGCAACCAGAAACCCCAAAACCTTGGAATTTTTTTTCTGATTCCAATCCAAGCCATTTAGCTTGAGCACCAGTTGCAATTATAACCGCATCTGCTTCGTAAATATCTCCACCATCACCAATTAATTTGAAAGGTCTTTTAGAAAAATCTACTTCTTTAATATAGTCATAGAAGAATTTAGTACCAACATGCTCAGCTTGTTTTTGCATTTGTTCCATCAACCAAGGGCCTTGAATTACATCAGCAAAACCTGGATAATTTTCAACATCAGTTGTAATTGTAAGCTGTCCTCCGGGTTGCATTCCACTGATTATAATTGGTTCTAAATTAGCTCTAGCTGCGTAAATTGCAGCAGAATAACCTGCGGGACCAGAGCCAATAATTGCTACTTTTGTTTTATGAGTTGTCGACATTTTTAATTAAATTAATTCATGAACATTCCACCGTTAACATGCAAAACATGTCCGGTAATATATGAGGCTTCTGCACTAGCAAGAAAGGCAACTCCGCTTGCGATATCTTCTGACTTTCCCATTTCTCCAGTTGGAATTTTAGTCAAAATTGCTTGTCTTTGCTGATCGTTTAAAATGTCAGTCATCGGACTTTGAATGAATCCAGGAGCAACGCAGTTAATTGTAATTCCACGACTTGCAACTTCTTGCGCCATTGATTTTGACATGCCAATCATACCAGCTTTTGAAGCAACATAATTAGCCTGCCCCGGATTTCCAGTAACACCAACAACTGAAGCAATATTAATAATGCGACCATATTTTCTGCGCATCATTTTCTTAATTGCATTTCGATTTAAAATGAAAGTTGATTTCAAATTCACATCAATAACAGAATCAAAATCTTCATTCTTCATGCGTAAAACTAGATTATCTTTTGTAATTCCAGCGTTGCAAACCAATATATCAATGTGACCGACTAATTCTTCAGCCTTATCAAATAAAGCTTCAACTTGCGCCGCGTCAGATAAGTTGCATGGCAAAATATGATGATTTCCGCCGATTTCTAAAGCTAATTCTTTTAGCTTTTCCTCTCTGGTTGAAGATAAAACCAGCGTCGCTCCTTGCTTAGCTAAAGTTTTAGCAATTGCAGCTCCAATGCCTCCAGTTGCTCCGGTGATTAAAGCGGTTTTTCCATTTAAATTGAACATATATTTATTTTGTTAGTTGATATTAATTACAACTTATAAAAACTATTTTTTATCAATAATTTCAATAAGTCTGTTCATTTTTTCAATATCTTTTTTGTCATAACCAGAGTTTTCTTCTTTTTCAATTATATCTTTAACACTTTCTTTTTTGCTTTCTGGCTTATTTTTTTTAGCCTCTAAAGTTTTTTTATCACTTTGCGGCTTCTCATTTTTACTCTCTTTCACTTCAACTTCTTCACTTATCTCGTCAATTTTATCATCTAAATCTTTAAATTTTTTATTTTTAGGATCTTTAGATACAGCTTCGTCAAATCTATCAATCGTAAATTCAATAGATTTTTTAACCATTGGATCCAGCGCGTCCCCAGAAACTTTTATTAAGCTATAAAACTTCGCATCACGCAACCAATCTGGCATTTCTTTTGATGATTCAGACTTGTTATCCACATTTCTGCTACTAGCTAAAATTAAAATATTATGAGCTATAGAATAAATCAAACCGAAAACAAAGAGCGTTTTTAACAAACCATAAAATATTCCAATTGAGCGATCAAAATATTTTGGCATTTTATCTTGCAGGGTTTCGCAAAGGTTTGATGTTGCAAAAGCAGTGCCAATAAAAACTGCAATAAATATTATAAATTGTGATATTATATTTATGAGTAAAAAATTTTTTGAATATGATTTTAGCAACAAAGCCAGATATGGCCCTAGAAGAGTTGAAACTAAAATTGCCATTATCCAATTTATTAAAGCGAAGGCTTCTTTTACAAATCCACGAAAAAAAGCGACAGTTACAAATATTATTGCAAAAGCAATAAAGATCAGATCTAGCATATTAAGAGTTGTCGACATGATTAAAGTTTAAAATTTAATTAATCTTATAAATGGTAAATTTTTAATAATTTTTTTAGGAGATTTTGGTAATCCATTTTCATCCAAAAAAAACTCACAAACTTTTTCTTTTCCATGAGCGGAAAATTTTTTTATTTTCGCTTTAAATTTTTCAAATTTCATTACTTTTTCGATCTGAGAATCAATAAAATTTTTTGTTTTAGAAAAATCAGCAGAATCATCTTTTACAAAAACCAGCAAACTGCGTAGAATAATTTTTGCAAGAGTTAATCTTTTTGTATAAAAATTAAAGTCAGTTGATTGATCGTCAATATTTTTCCAAATAAAATCAGCTATTTTATAGCAAGTTTTTAAGCCTAAAATAGCAGGTCTTGCACCCAAATCAACCGAGGTAAAATTTTTAGGACTTATATAAAAATTAATCAATCTTTGTAAGGCGATTTTATTATCTTTTTCCACTTCAAATCTTTCATAAAGATATAGACGGATTTTATTTCGGATTTTTTCTTCATTAAAATTTGTAATTTGCGCTATTTTAGCCTGAGTTTTGTTGTTATAAGTCTCAATATAAAACTCAGCAAGATCCAAACAGCCATTTTCAAAGATTAAATCAGAGAATTTTTCTTCAATTTCAGAGGCTTTAATTGCCTTTAGAAGCGCTTCTTTATTCCATCCATCGAATTGACATATCGGCAAGAATTTAGATAATATTTTTTCTTTTGTTGCAGTTGAGTCAAGAATCATGTAGGCTTAGACTGATGAAATTATTTAATTATTTACTTTATTTTTATTTTTCTATCTTTAATCAAGTGATTTTCTAACGCATACTTTCACACTTTAAACTAAATATTGCAATGACAACCAGCTCTAAACTTTTGCCAGTTCATAAAAGATTTGACGTTTCTTTCACTCACGGTAAAGGGGTTTACCTTTTTTCTGAAGATAAAAAATATCTTGATTTTGGTGCCGGAATTGCAGTAAACGCACTTGGACATTGCCATCCAAAAATGGTTGCCGCAATTAATAAGCAGGCAAAAAAGCTTTGGCATGTTTCAAATATTTACAATGTAAATGAATTAAATAATTACGCAGAAAATTTAGTTAGCAAAACTTTTGCCGATTATGTTTTTTTCTGTAATTCTGGAGCCGAAGCTATTGAATGCACAATTAAAATGATTCGTCGTCATTTTTATGTTAATAATCAGCCAGAAAAAAATCGCATTATCACCTTTACTGGCGCTTTTCACGGAAGAACAATCGCTACAATTTCAGCCGCAGCAAAACGAAAATATTTAGAAGGTTTTGAACCAGCTCTTTCAGGATTTGACAATGTTGAATTTGGCAATATTGAAGCTGTAAAAAATGCAATCACAAAAAATACCGCCGCTATTCTAATTGAGCCAATTCAAGGTGAAGAAGGGGTTAGGGTTTCTGATAAAAAATTTATTCAAGAATTAAGAAAAGTTGCTGATGAAAATAATTTATTATTAGCTTTTGATGAAGTGCAATGTGGCATGGGAAGAGTTGGGCATCTTTTTGCTTATGAATATTATCAAGTAAAACCAGATATTATAGCAACTGCAAAAGCAATTGCTGGCGGCTTTCCTTTGGGCGCTTGCCTTGCAACTAAAAATGCCGCAGATGGCATGACCACTGGAGTTCACGGCACAACTTACGGCGGAAATCCACTAGCAATGGCGGTTGCCGACTCCGTTCTTAGCGTAATTTCTCAAGAAGATTTTTTACCAAATGTTAGAATTATTGCAGCTAAACTAAAAAAAGAATTAGAAAATCTAAAAAAAGAATTTCCTAATATTATTGAAGAAGTGCGTGGCGTTGGTTTAATGTTGGGCATCAAAATAAATGCTAAAATTGAAAATACTGAAATAGTTAAAAAATTTATTGAAAATGGATTGTTGGTTATTCCAGCTGGAGAAAATGTTATTAGAATTCTGCCTCCACTGATTATTAAGCTAAAACATGTTGCGGAAGCGAAAAGAAAAATGAAAAAAAGTTTTTTGGAATTTAGTCATTAAACATATACTAAAAACAAACCTAGGCGGAGTTTACAACTCTACTTTGATCTTCATGTCACCGGTAAAAAAATTTGCATGAAAAATAGTGGGCGTGGTTGCGTAAGTCATGCCCAGCGAGGCCATTACAGTTTAGTAGGTAGGCGCGATTCTTTTTTAAAAATGACTTGAGCTGGGCGGAGTTTGCAACTCCGCCCTTTATATTCATGCTATATTCAAGCAATTTGCATGAACAATTATTCCTTAGGAATTATCTTCTTAATCTCATCTTGTACAGTTTTTTCAACTATCTGCAATAAATTCTCATTAAGCCATTTTTCTAATTTTGGCTCTAGCAATTGCAGCGCAATTTCTGCAAGCGCTGGGTTTTGTGAAAAATTATTAATTTTTTCTATCATATTTTTTGCATCAATAAGCTTTTTAACTGATTCGGTGGCTTTTATCGCCAAATCTTCATTGATAATATTGCTTTTTTTACCAGAAATAACTTCATATTGATTCGATTTATCAATATTCACAGATGCTTCTTTTGTCATAATTTGCACTAAAGGTTGTTTGGTTATTTCTTGCGTTACCGAAGCTGATTCTTTGCTATTCGTTTCTTGAACCTCGTTTAAATCTAAATTATCTAATAAAATATCTTTATTGGAATCAATAATTTTAACCGGATTAACTATTGTAGCCGTTAAATTTTGAGAAGTTTTTTCTACTATTTTTAAATCACCCAAATCAAGATCATCGCCAACTTCTTGTTTTGCTATAGGTAAGATATTTCTAACTTCAGAATCTTCTTTAACTTTCATTTCTTCATCTAGCTTATTTAAATCATCTAAAACAGAATCTTCTTCTTCCAATTCTAATGGTGCCTCATCTTTTGCTTCAGTAAATTCTAGCGATGTATCAACTTCTATCTCATCATCTAAGTCACTTAATTCTTCTGCGACCGCATTGGTCTCTTCTTCTTTTATAGCAACTTTTTCAACCTCTGGTTTTGAGGTTTCCACCTCTTTTGCCATTATTTCATCATCTAGTTTTTTCAACTCTTCTTCGGTTGGATCAACTTCTTTTTCTTCTTCTTTTGCCACAACTTCTTCAACTTTTGGTTTTGAAGTTTCTGCTTCTTTTGCTGTTATTTCATCTTCTAACTTCTTTAATTCTTCCGCAGTTGGATCGATTTCTTTTTCTTCTTCCTTTGCCACAACTTCTTCAACTTTTGGTTTAGAAGCTTCTACTTCTTTTGCCGTTATCTCATCATCTAATTTCTTTAGTTCTTCTGCAGTCGGATCCAACTCTTTTTTTTCTTCTTTTATAGCAACTTCTTCAACCTTTGGCTTGGAAGCTTCTACTTCTTTTTCTTTTATTTCATCGTCTAGTTTTTTCAACTCTTCTGCAGTTGGATCAATTTCTTTTTCTTCTTCTGTTATAGCAACTTCTTCAACTTTTGGTTTTGAAGTTTCTACTTCTTTCGCCGTTATTTCATCGTCTAATTTCTTTAGTTCTTCCGCAGTCGGATCTAACTCTTTTTCTTCTTCTTTTGCTACAACTTCTTCAACTTTCGGTTTAGAAGTTTCTACTTCTTTCGCCGTTATTTCATCGTCTAGTTTTTTTAATTCTTCTGCGGTTGGGTCAATTTCGCTATTTTCATTAACTTTTTCTGCGGTTGGCTCTATAGCTTTAGGCTCTTCATCTAATTTTAATAACTCATCTTCTTCAATAGCGCTATTTGTTGGATTGTCCAAAGAATTTAAATCTTCATTAGCCGCATTTTCTACATCTTCGGGTAAAGTTAAATCATCTTCTAGATTTAAATCATCAACAGGCTTTTCTTCTACTTTATTTTCAACTTTTTCTTCATCTTCTTCAAACATTAAATCGTCAAAATCCAGATCATCTTCTTGAATTTTAGTTTCTGGTTTCTGCTCTTTTTCATCTTCATCTAAAATAAAACTTTCTTCATCTTCTAAATTAACACGATTTTGAACTTGAGCTTCAGATTCTAAATCAACTTCATCTTCATAATATTCTATATCATCTTCATCAAAATATTGGTCAAATTGATCTCTTGGACCAACTTTTTCAGGAAAGCTGTTTTCATCATCTATATCAAAATCATCAAGATTTACATCTGCCTCTTTATCGCTTGCAATAGTTGCAGAATCGACTTTTTTTACCGCATCACCCAAACCTAAATCATCTTTAAATTCTGAAATTTTATCTTCTTTAGCCACCGCTTGTGTTGCATTTTTTTTGACTGGATTGCTATATTCGAACTCATCAATAACATTAGCTAGATCACTCTTGCCCTCAGGCTTTTGATCAAACTTTTGCATCTTTTTTTTGATGGTTTCCAAAATGGAAAGAGTGTTTTTTTCCGCCATGAAGCCTTTGTTTAAGAATGATTAATTTACTTCTAAGAACTCATTCTTAATCTTTGGGTAAAATCTTTTTTATCGCAACAAAAAAATAATCAAAAATGAAAAAACATTTTTTAACAACCGCTCTTTGGTTTTTTATTGGAATTATCGGAGCTGCATCTTTTGGCGGAATTGCCTTAATTCGTGGCGAAACTATATCTTCTCTATGGTTTATAATTGCCTGCATTTGCATACAATTAATTGCTTATCGCTTTTATAGCGCTTGGATTGCGATAAAAATTCTTGATATTAGTGATAAAAATCAAACTCCAGCAATAAGAATTAATGATGGTAAAGATTTTGTTCCAACTAATAAATGGATTGTTTTTGGACATCATTTTGCCGCCATTGCCGGCCCTGGGCCTTTAATTGGACCAACTCTAGCAGCACAATTTGGATATTTACCAGGAACTTTATGGATTTTAATTGGCTCGGTTTTAGCCGGCGCAGTTCAAGATATGATTATTTTATTTTCTTCAATCAGAAGAGATGGCAAAAGTTTAGGTCAAATGATTAAAGATGAAATTGGCAAAACCGCTGGATATGCGGCAATGATTGGCACTTTAGCAATTATTATAATATTAATTTCAGTACTTGGTTTAGTGGTTGTAAAAGCTTTGGCCCATAGTCCTTGGGGAACTTTCACCGTCGCCTGCACTATTCCAATTGCAATGCTTGTTGGAATTTATCTTTTTTATATCAGGCCCGGAGGAGTTATTGAGGCAAGTATTGTGGGATTAATTATGTTTTTATTCGCAGTTTACGGAGGAAAAATTATACATTATAACCCAGCTTTATCAGAGCTTTTTAATCACAGCGGAAAATTTTTGGCAATCGCAATTATTATCTACGGATTTTTAGCCGCAACTCTTCCAGTTTGGCTATTACTGGCTCCACGCGATTATTTATCGTCATTTTTAAAACTTGGCACAATATTTTTACTAGCAATTGCTATATTAATTTTTCAGCCAGATATTCAAATGCCCGCACTTACAAAATTTATTGATGGTAATGGACCAATTTTTAGCGGAAAAGTTTTCCCATTTTTATTTATTACAATTGCCTGTGGCGCTATTTCCGGCTTTCACTCTCTAGTTGCATCCGGCACTACGCCAAAAATTATTTCTAGCGAAAAAGATATTCGTTTAGTTGGTTATGGAAGTATGCTTCTTGAAGGTTCTGTTGCAATTATGGCGATCATTGCCGCCTGCGTTTTGCAACCCGGAATTTATTTTGCGATTAATTCTCCAATTGCATCACTCGGAGGAAGCCCTCAAGCAGCAGTTGAAACCATCACCTCTTGGGGCTTTCCAGTTACAATGGAAGTTATGAATAATTTAGCTTTAGAAATGGGCGAAAATACGCTTTTTTCTAGAACCGGCGGCGCCCCTTCCCTTGCGGTTGGAATGGCCAATATTTTCTCTTCAGCTTTTGGCAGCAATATGCTTTCAATGTGGTATCACTTTGCAATTATGTTTGAAGCGATTTTTATTTTAACCACGCTAGACGCCGGAACTCGCGTAGCAAGGTTTATGTTGCAAGATATATTGGGAAATATTTACAAACCGCTTGGTAATAATTCATCAATAATTTCCACTATTTTTTCTAGTTTTTTAATAGTTAGTGCTTGGGGATATTTTCTTTATTTAGGAGTTTTAGATCCAAATGGCGGAGTAAATATTTTATGGCCACTTTTTGGAATGTCTAATCAGATGTTAGCTGGCATAGCGCTAACTCTGGCAACGGTTATAATATTAAAAAGCGAAAGAAAAAAATATTTTTTTATCACCGCAATTCCTTTGGCTCTTATTCTTACAACCGTAACTTACGCAACTTTTCAAAAAGTTTTTTCACCTAATTTAAAAATAGGTTTTTTTGCCCTTGCTAAAAATTTAAAATTTAAACTTGATAGTGGATTAATTGACGAAAAAAATATTGAAATAACCAAAGATGCAATTTTTAATCAACAGCTAGTTGGTTATATCGCTCTAAGCTTTGCAGCAGTTTTGTGGATTGTAGTAATTGCAGCGATTTATAAAAATTTTAAAAAACAAAATGAATCACTATAAACTAACAATTGAATATGACGGAACCAATTATGTAGGTTTTCAAAAGCAATTTATTTTACCAAAAAAATCAATTGAAGAAATCTTAGAAAATGTAATTTTTAGCATGTCTCAAGAAAAGGCAAAAATTATAGTTGCAGGAAGAACTGATGCTGGAGTTCATGCCTTGAGGCAGGTGATAAATTTTAGTTTAGAAAAAAAATTTAAAACTCATCAAATAGTTTTCGGCTTAAATAGTTATTTGCGCGGCGAAAATATTGTGATTTTAACTTGTGAATTAGTTGATGAAAATTTTCATGCTCGCTTTAACGCAAAAATGCGTCACTATCGCTATATCATTGTAAATCGCAGCGCGCTTCTTGCTTTACAAAAAAATCGCGCTTGGCATGTTCCAGAAAAACTTGATATTGAAGTGATGAAAAAAGTTTCAAAACTTTTAATTGGCGAGCATGATTTTTCTTCTTTTCGTGACGCTGAATGTCAATCAAAATCTCCAATTAAAACTATAGAAAAAATTGAGATTATTAAAAATAATGATGAAATTTTAATTGAAGTGAGTGCTAAGTCTTTTTTGCATCACATGGTTAGAAATATTGTTGGAACTATTGCTTGGATGGGATGCGACAAAATAAAAGAAGAAAAAATGACTGAAATTTTAGCAGCAAAAGATCGCACTAAATCAGGGCCAAATGCACCAGCTTGCGGACTTTATTTTGTTGGGGTTGATTATTAAAAAAAAGGGGGTCAGACCCCTTTTGCTTAAAAGGGGTCTGACCCCTTTATAAGAGAGTTTTTTTATAAACTAAAAATAAATGAAGGTGTGGGCGCGGTCACAAACCACGCCCAGCCGAAAAGATTTTTGGGAGAATTTTTCCTAAGTTGGAAAAAGATCGCACTAAATCTGCAGCTGGGGTATGACTTAAGTAACCGAGCCCACACCTTCTCATGCGTTTTTACGCCTACAATATAAACTTCAAACCTTCCTTCTCCTCACTAACCTTCACTTTCTGCCCATCACAAACTTCTCCACGCAAAATCTTTTCTGCTAAAACATTTTCAATTTCACGCTGAATCAATCTTTTTAATGGACGCGCGCCATAAAGAGCATCGTAACCTTTTTGCGCCAAATAATGTTTGGCCTTTTTATCAAGCTCAATAGAAATATTTTTAGAAGATAATCTTTTAGCAAGCCTTGAAAACTGCACATCAACAATGCTTTCCATATTCTTGCGACTTAACTTATTAAATAAAACTATCTCATCTAGGCGATTTAAAAATTCAGGGCGGAAGTGTGATTTTACAACATCCATCACTTCATTATAAACCGAAGATGATTCTTGCTCTTCTTCAAGTTTGCTTAAAAATTGCGAACCTAAATTTGAAGTTAAAATAATAATTGTATTGGTAAAATTAACTACATGACCTTGGCTATCCGTTAAACGACCGTCATCTAAAACTTGCAATAAAACATTGAAAACATCGCTATGCGCCTTTTCAACTTCATCAAATAAAATTACTTGATAAGGTCTGCGACGAACTGCCTCAGTTAAAACTCCCCCTTGCTCAAATCCAACATATCCTGGAGGAGCGCCAATTAAGCGTGCAACTGAATGTTTTTCCATAAATTCACTCATATCAACACGAAGAATTGCACTTTCATCGTCAAAAATAAATTCTGCCAAAGCTTTGCAAAGTTCGGTTTTTCCAACTCCTGTTGGCCCCAAAAATAAGAAAGATCCAATTGGTCGATTAGCATCTTGCAGACCAGCTCTTGATCTGCGAATTGCATCAGAAATCGCGCGCAGAGCATCTTCTTGCCCGACCACTCTTTTGCGCAATAAATCTTCCATTTTTAATAATTTTTCTTTCTCGCCAGATAAAATTTTATCAGTAGGAATTCCTGTAACTTTTGCAATTATCGCAGCAATATCTTCTTCGCCAACTGCTTCTCTCATCATCTTTTGCGAAGTTTGACTTTCAAATGCAGCTAGTTCTTTTTGTAAAGCTGGAATAGTTCCGTAAGTTATTTCTCCGGCCTTAGCAAGATCACCTTTTCTTTGCGCTACTTCTAATTCAAAACGAGCTTGATCGATTTTTCCTTTTAACTCGTTAATTTTATTTAATTTCATTTTTTCAGCTTGCCATAAAGAAGTTATTTCTGCTGATTTTTTTTCAAGCGAGTTTAACTCTTTATTTAAAGCCTCTAAGCGATCTTTTGAAGCCTTATCATCTTCTTTTTTCAGAACTCCCGCTTCAATTTTTAGCTGAATTATTTTACGATCAAATTCATCTAATTCATTTGGCTTGCTTTCTACCTCAATTTTTAAACTGCTAGACGCCTCATCAATTAAATCAATTGCTTTATCTGGTAAAAATCGATCAGAAATATATCGATTAGATAAAACTGCCGCAGCAACCAAAGCCGAATCTTTTATTTTAATTCCATGGTGAACTTCGTATTTTTCTTTAATACCGCGCAAAATTGAAATTGTATCTTCAACGCTTGGCTCTTCAGCATAAACCGCTTGAAAACGCCTTGCTAGTGCCGCATCTTTTTCAATATATTTACGATATTCATCAAGAGTTGTGGCGCCAATACAGTGAAGCGTTCCGCGCGCTAAAGCTGGTTTTAATAAATTTGAAGCATCCATTGCGCCTTCTGTTTTTCCAGCCCCAACTAATAAATGCAATTCGTCAATAAAAAGAACTA
Organism: Rickettsia typhi; assembly: GCA_945902255.1. GTDB lineage: Bacteria > Pseudomonadota > Alphaproteobacteria > Rickettsiales > UBA1997 > UBA2645. The sequence goes on from CAMDMO010000004.1 coordinate 19,524, forward strand.
TACCTTCATTATTTTCAACTTCATTTAGAACAGCTTTAAGCCTTTCTTCAAATTCTCCACGAAATTTTGCACCAGCAATTAAAGCGCCCATATCAAGCGACATTAACCTTTTATTCTTCAAACTTTCTGGCACATCACCATTAACAATTCTTTGCGCCAACCCTTCAACAATTGCGGTTTTTCCAACTCCGGGTTCGCCAATTAAAACTGGATTATTTTTTGTACGGCGAGATAAAACTTGCATTGCGCGGCGAATTTCCTCATCTCGACCAATTACAGGATCAATTTTTCCTTCGCGCGCTTTTTTGGTTAAGTCTTGTGAATATTTTTCTAAAGCTTGATAAGTTCCTTCAGCTGAAGCAGAATCAGCTTTTTTGCCAGCTCTAATTTTTTGAATTGCATTTCGCAGCGCATTAACGGTCATTCCTGCTAATTTTAAAGCTTTTGCCGCTTCGTTTTTTTCATCTTCCAAAATTGCCTGCAATAATCTTTCAACAGTTACAAATTGATCAGAATTTTGATCAGAAATTTTTTCAGATAACATTAAAACTCGCGCCATTTCTTGCGACATTGAAATACCGCTAGCACCACTTCCCTCAACTCTTGGAATGCGTTTTAAAGCTGATTTATTTTCTGCTTTTAAAATTTCAATATTAGCATCACAAAAACTGATTAACTTTTGCGCTAAATCTTCTTGATCTTCCAGCATCACTTCCAGCAAATGCTCTGGTAAAAATTTTTGATGCCCACTTCCCAAAGCCAAAGTTTGCGCCGCTTGAAGTAGTGACTGCGCTTTTTGTGTATAGCGTTCAATATTCATAAATTTTTTAATTGAAGTTAATTAATACCATTACTTCAAGTAAGGTTTAATTTTCTTTTTTCAAGGGGAGGATTTTATGAAGCGTTGGTAATTTATTTACCACTTACCAAACCAGCACCAGCCTCATGACAAGTTTTAGAAGCATGCGGATGTTCAGGCGAAACTGTTGGCGAAGTTTTATACTTTAACATAGCTCGCTCCTGATTATTAACATCGGCTTCCACAAGAATAGAGACGCATATTGATTCTTTTGAGATCACTCCATTTTCTAATGAAGATAGTAAATACTTTTCTAGTTCAGGCCTTTTTTCAGGCAAATAAAGATTTCGAGATATAATATCCTTAAAAAGCAAATCAGCAGTATCTCTTATTGCGACAAAATTTTTACTTACATCAAACCCTCTTCTAACAACAGCAACATCATCTGAAGTAGATCCAGCCGCGGCACCCGCGCCACCAGATCCACCATAAGCAACAGAGGGTTCAAAAAAAGGGTCTTCACCCAAGCTAAAAGGACCCTCATTAAGCGATACACCTATGTAATATCTTAACCTTTTGAGTCCTTCTATTTCTAAAGAATCTATTAACGGCAAATCAGATATTTCTTTTATTTCCTGATTAAGTTTTTTAATTAGATCATCAAATTTATTAGGAATAATTACAGCTAGAATTACTAGTGCCATTCTTTTTGTAAGTGTCATTCCTTCTTCAATTAGTGCCATTTCTTTTTCAATTGGTACCATTCCTCCTTCAATTAGTGCCATTACTTTTTTAATTAAAGATTCTTCGTAAAACTCACCAAAAATATCTCTTACAATCCTATCTTCATCAAACTCTGAATTTGTTTTATAAAAATTAATTCGATCAGAAAATTTTACCACCCCTTCAACTTGAGTTTGAGCGCCTTCCCTGCGTATTGGAGTTTTTAACCAATAGGCCCCTCTAAAATTCTCTATGTTTTTTAATAATCTTTGCGCAACCCATGAATCTTTTTTTGGATCAATACTGATAGGATGATTCAAATATAACACATTACTATCTCTAGCGCGATCTGGAGGAAAGCCAGTTTTTACCACCCTACGATTTAACAATATAACAGATAATATTAGTTTTTCCTGATCTTCTAAAAATTTATAATCTGGCAAATCCACCCCATGACTAACTAAATCCATGATTAATAATGCAAAATTCAGCGGCGCTTCTTCAAACATATCATAAATCATATTAAAAACTTTTTTAACATATCTATCATTCTTAAACAATAACTTTGCATCTTCGGATCCACAGTCCGCTAAAGCCATAATCATTAACGGATTAAGAAGTCTAGTAGCTTCAGTGCCTAATCTAGCGGTCTCAACCCATTGAATATATTTACCCCTCCTATCAACCTCTTCTACCTCACCCCATAAAACCTTAAATGCCGGTAAATTATTATTGATTGAAGTAAAATAAATAGCTGATCTGGCGAGATTATCTATTTTATCCAAATCACATCCTTTATTTACAAGAGCTCTAATTATAGATAACCGATTACCAGCACCACCAATTCCATCACCAATAACAGCAGAGATTAAAATACCGCCACTTTCTTCAAATAAATCTTCATTACTATTTATGTCTTCTATAGATGAAATTAAATCAATCGCTCTAAAAACTTCTTTTGGGGTTAAAGGTCTTTCATAATTTATTATCGTCCTTAATTCCAACAATGATTCTCGACTCATTTTTTAAATAATTATTTTTTAATTATTAATATAAAAACTTCGACTCAATTTCTCCAACTGTTACAATAAAAAAATCACGCACAAGAAGCCCTGGATGCGGTATTATCAATTCATCTGTTATTTCAACTCTCAAACCTTCAATTGCCAAAATATCAATATCAATCTCTCTTGGCGCCCATTTTTCAGAATCTTTGCGCCCAAGTTTTTTTTCGATTTTTTTTACTATTTCTAAAATTTTTTGGGGAGGAAATTTCTTTATATCAATATCGGCACTTATCGCAATATTAAAAAATTCACGATCCCATTCTTTTGGAGAATTTTCTAAAAGCATCGCCGGATTTTTAAATATTTTTGATCTTTTTAATTCAGTTAAAGCAAGTTCGCTTTCTAAATATTTAACCGCTTCATCTAAATAAAACTCTCTTTCGCCCAAATTAGATCCAAGACCAAAAATAATTCTTTTTTTTAAGCTTTTTATTTGTGGCATCTGTTTTAAAAAAATTTGTTGTAAAGATTCTTAATCGCTTTTAAATTGAAGCGCGATTCTCATTTAATTTTTTTTAAAATCAATGACAGCAAAGAAAAGGCCGACCTCTCCCCATTTGCAAATTTACAAATGGAACATATCTTCTCTAACCTCAATATTTCACCGTCTAACTGGTGTTATACTTTATTTTTCACTAATTGCAATTTCTTGGTATATCGTCTATTACGCCTACCAAATCAACATTGCCAGCCCAGCTGAAGATTGCGACTGCCCTATCAAAAAACTTTTTGATAGCCTTTTTATATTAGCGGCAATTGGTGTTACATTCGCACTTTATTATCATTTCTGTAATGGAATCCGTCACTTATTTTGGGATATTGGCAAGGGTTTTGCTAAAGAAACCGCTAAAAGAAATGGCTTTTTAATTATCATTTTAGCCTTAATTTTTACAGCACTTACAATTGGTGCAATTCTCTATTTAAAGCTTCTATAAACTAAATTATGAATAAAATAAAAATCGCTCCATCAACCAAAACCGGCTCAGGTCACTGGTTAATGCAAAGAATTTCTGCAATTGGATTAATTCCACTAATCATTTGGTTAGTGCTTTCTTTTGTGCAAATTATTCAAGATCCACAAGGCTATTTACCGGTGTTTTTCGCCTATCCTCTAAATGCAGTGATGGGGATATTATTAATTGTAACCTCCCTTTATCACGGCTCTCTTGGAATGAGAGTAATAATTGAAGATTACATTTCTAATAAAACAAAAATGCACTTCTATATAATGCTGGTGCATTTTTTATCAATCGTAACTGCAGTAGCTGCAACGCTTGCAATAATTAGACTTCACTTAATTGGTTAACTTATATATCACATGTCAGAGAAAAAAATTGAAAATTATAAAGTCATAGATCATGAATTTGATGTTGTGGTTGTTGGAGCCGGAGGAGCTGGTCTTCGCGCCACTTTCGGCATGGCTCAAAAAGGTCTTTCAACCGCCTGCATCTCTAAAGTTTTTCCAACTCGCTCGCACACTGTTGCAGCGCAAGGTGGAATTTCTGCCGCATTAGGAAATATGGGCGAAGATGATTGGAGATGGCACATGTATGACACCGTTAAGGGTTCAGACTGGCTTGGTGATCAAGACGCAATTGAGTATATGTGTCGCGAAGCACCAGATGCAATTATTGAATTAGAACATTACGGTGTGCCTTTCTCACGCACAAAAGAAGGAAAAATTTATCAACGCCCTTTTGGTGGAATGACCAAAGAATTTGGCGAAGGTGGACCAGCTCAAAGAACTTGCGCCGCAGCTGATCGCACTGGCCACGCAATTCTTCATACCCTTTATCAGCAATCACTAAAACATAACGCACAATTTTTCATCGAATATTTTGCACTTGATTTAATCATGGAAAATGGCGTTTGTCGTGGCGTTACCGCTTTGTCATTAGTTGACGGAACAATACACCGCTTTAAAGCTCACATGGTTGTTATTGCAACTGGTGGCTATGGTCGCGCTTATTTTTCTGCCACTTCTGCCCATACTTGCACCGGAGATGGAAATGCCATGGTGCTTAGAGCTGGGCTTCCCCTACAAGATATGGAATTTGTGCAATTTCATCCAACCGGCATTTACGGATCTGGCTGTTTAATTACCGAAGGCGCACGCGGTGAGGGTGGATATTTAGTGAACTCTGAAGGCGAACGCTTCATGGAAAGATATGCTCCAAGCGCTAAAGATCTTGCTAGTCGCGATGTGGTTTCTCGCGCAATGACTATGGAAATTTTAGCCGGACGCGGAGTTGGCCCGAATAAAGATCATATTTATCTTCATTTAAATCATTTAGATCCAAAAATCTTACATGAAAGACTTCCAGGAATTTCTGAAACTGCAAAAATTTTTGCTGGAGTTGAAGTTACTAAAGAACCAATCCCAGTAATTCCAACCGTGCATTACAACATGGGTGGAATTCCTACCAATCACCGCGCTGAAGTTATTACGGTAAAAAATGGCAAAGCAGAAGTTGTGCTTGGTCTAATGGCAATTGGTGAAGCAGCCTGTGTTTCAGTTCACGGCGCAAATCGTTTAGGCTCTAATTCTCTGCTTGATCTAGTGGTTTTTGGACGCGCTGCTGCAATTCGCGCTGCTGAAGTTGTAAAACCAAATACAACTCACCGTGAATTTAGTGAAAATGCTGGTGCAGAAGGAATTGCCAGAATGAATAAAATTAGAAATGCCAATGGAAAATCATCTGCCGCAAAAATTCGTCTTGATATGCAAAAATGCATGCAAGCTCATGCCGCAGTGTTTAGAACCGAAGATTCTCTTGCTAAAGGAAAAGAAAAAATGACCGAAATCTTTAAAAACTTTGAAGATTTACAAGTTTCTGATCGCGGATTAGTTTGGAATAGTGATTTAGTTGAAGCCTTAGAGCTTGATAATCTAAGAGCACAAGCCTTAGTCACAATTGCCGGCGCTCTAAATCGCAAAGAAAGCCGCGGCGCCCATGCTCGCGATGATTTCAAAGATCGCGATGATGAAAGCTGGATGAAACATTCAATCATTTGGTGCGACCAAAATGCTAATATAAAAACTGATTATCGTGAAGTGGTTTTAAAACCTCTTTCTAACGATGTTCAAGCATTTCCACCGAAAAAAAGAGTTTATTAACCATGCCAGAAATATGTAGATTTTATGGCATTATAATTAGAATGTATTTAATAGATAAAGAGCATCCACCGCGTCATATTCATATAAAATATAGCGAATATGAAGCTGTGATGGAGTTAGAAAATTTTAATATAATTGATGGAGAAGTTCCAAAAAAATGTTACCAACTGGTAAAAGAATGGGCTGAACTTCATCAAGCAGAGTTAATAAATATGTGGAATAGTCAAATGTTTCATGCAATTGAACCTTTAAAATAAATAATTTATGAAAATAAAGGAAATTGAACATAAGGATGAATATTCTTTTATACTTAAATTCGAAAACGATGAAATCATACCAACTAATTTAAGAAATTTAATTTCTGGTTATGTTGATTTAAAAGATTTAGTAACCGCACATATCAATAAAGAGTGGGGATGTTTAGAATTTAAGAATGGAAAAGTTGATATAGAACCAAAAACACTTTATAACTTTGCTAAGAATCGCATTAATAATTAAAACTTTAAAAAATGGCAGAATTTAAACTTCCAAAAAATTCACAAATCGACAAAAAATCTGGAAAAACTTTTAAAGCAAAAGCGGGAGCTAAAAATATCCGCGTTTTTGAAGTTTATCGCTATAATCCAGAAGATGAAAATAAAACCAATCCATATATTGATCGTTTTGAAATAGACATGGATGAATGTGGTCCAATGGTTTTAGATGCTCTAATTAAAATTAAATCAGAGCATGATAGCGCTCTTACATTTAGAAGATCTTGTCGCGAAGGAATTTGCGGATCTTGCGCTATGAATATTGACGGAACCAACACTCTAGCTTGCACCAAAGCTATTTCTGATTGCAAAAATGATGTGAAAGTTTATCCACTTCCTCACATGCCAGTAGTTAAAGATTTAGTTCCTGACTTAACTAACTTTTATGAACAATATAAATCGATTAAACCTTGGCTGCAATCATCTGAGCCAGAAAATATGAATAAAGAAAGGTTACAATCTCCAGAAGATCGCGAAAAACTAGATGGTCTTTATGAGTGTATTTTATGCGCTTGCTGCTCAACCTCATGCCCTAGCTACTGGTGGAATGGCGATAAATATTTAGGACCAGCAGTTTTGTTGCAAGCTCAAAGATGGATTGTTGACTCACGCGATGAAGCAACCGACGAAAGACTCGATGCTCTCGAAGACCCTTTCAAACTTTATCGCTGTCATACTATTATGAATTGCACCAATACTTGTCCAAAGGGTTTAAATCCAGCAAAAGCGATTGGCTCAATTAAACAAGCAATTGCTGATAGAAAAGCTTAAAATGTTATCAGCAGCTCGACCTTCCAAGAGTGTTAAAAAATTCATTATTGATGATCATCAATTTGATAATTTACTAATTTTGGAAGCGGAAACCGATCTTGTTGGCGAGTCTCAAAGAGATATTTTGGCTGAAATTCAAGATGCAAGAAATAAAACAATTCCATTTTTTCCAGCCTCATCATGCAGAAGACTAATTTTTATATTTCAAAAATCAGATATATCTAGAGAGATTACTCCGAGGTTGTTTGATTTTATTAATAAAGATGCCACCATTCGTGATACAATGAAAATCTATGAAGGTAAAGATGGTCTTGCATTTCTTACCATGTGGCTGTCGGGAGGTCTTAATATAAGAAAATATCATCATGATACTTATAATAAAAAAACTGCTAATATAAGTTTTGATACTTATAAAGAATTACTAAATATATTATCTTTATGCCGAAGAGATTCTGAAAAAAAATTTTCTAGCGTTACATCAGACATGATTGATACAATTGACTTGAGAATGAGGTCATTAGCCAGTGAAACAAGCGAATATGGGTGGCTAAAAAGTGAAAAAGATGAAACAATAAGGATAAGAAGAATTGGGGTTAATCGCTTTCGCGATGAATCACATCAAGCAGAATTTTCTTCACTATTGGATGGTGCACAAAAAATATCAAATTTTCTTTGTCATATCTTTGAAAAAATCAAGACTCTTCCTGAGATCAAAGAATTATGGTCCGAAGCCATAACTAAATCTAAGCTAGAATTGATGCATACAACTAACAGAGGGTTATTTGACGATATTATTTCCTGCAGAAAAAGATTTGTGGGTTATGTTGCTAAAAGCTTAGTTGTGGCTTCAGAAAGCATTGCTCCACATGATATTAAAAAGAATTTGCTTAGATTTTTACCAGATGACATGACAACCGAAATCGCAACATTATCATCAATGGCGAGAGGTATGGAAGCTGCCCCATCTGGTGGTGGCGAGGGTTTTGCTCCAAGAGATGAAGTTTTATTGACTGAAGCAGATGGGTCTGGATTAGCTGCTGCAACAGAACTTGCAGAAGCCACCCCATCTGGTGGCGGTGAGGGTTCTGCCGCTCCAAGAGATGAAGCTTTATTGACCGCAGCAGCCACTGAGTCTGGATTAGCTGCTGCAACGGAAATTACAGAAGCTATTGCATCTGATGGTGGTGAAGGTTCTGCTGCTCCAACAGATGGAGCTTTATCGGGCGCTGAAGCTCATAGGCTTAGAACAACTGAGTTAGGAACAGAAGCGACATTCTCATAAATAAATTATACATAAAATGAACATATTATCTATTGGCTGCGGAAAAATGGGCTCTATCATTATTAATAACTTGTTAGAGCAAGGAATTTTGCACAAAGAAATTAGCATTATCGAAAAATCTGAT
>CAMDMO010000005.1 GCA_945902255.1 Rickettsia typhi
AATAAGATCTTGGTTTTCTTTCGCTTCTAAGCGGCGCTCTTCTTTTTTCTGTGCTAAAATTTTATCTTCTTCAGCTTTCGCCTTATCATAAATTTTTTTATAGCTTTTCATCGAAACACATCCCTCTCCATCCCAACATCTGCCATTACCGCAATCACAGCTGCGAATTAAATCTCCGCTACACATTTTAAGTTGATCAAATTTTGCCTCACAATCATCAGCGCAACCATTTCCAAATTGCCGCCATAACCCATTCATTGATTCACAAATTGGACGATCGTCAAAAGAAGTGAAGCGAATAGTTTGAGCAAAAACTTCGGAAAAAAGAAAATTTAAAAATAACGAAAAATAAATAAAAAACTTCGTTATTTGACGAAAAGAAAAAACTAACTGATAAAATGATATATCAAATTTTTTTTTCATGCAATTTGCAGTAATTTCTTAATTTCATCGATAATTTTATCACCCATAAAAGAACAGGAAACTTTATTCTCGCCATGTTTAGCAATATCAGCGGTTCTAATGCCGCTATTTAAAACATTTTCAACCGCTTTTTCAATTAAATTAGATTCTTTTTCATAGCCAAAAGAATATTTAAACATCATTGCTAAACTTAGAATAGTTGCAATTGGATTAGCAATATTTTTACCAGCAATATCTGGTGCTGAACCATGGACTGGTTCATAAAGAGCCGCTTGTTTACCATTTTTTTGTTTGGCTCCAAGAGAAGCTGAAGGCAACATTCCAAGAGATCCTGTAAGCATTGAAGCGGTATCAGATAAAATATCGCCAAACATATTTCCTGTAACAATTACATCAAATTGTTTTGGATTTCTAACTAATTGCATTGAAGCATTATCAACATACATGTGAGAAAGTTCTATATCAGGATATTCTTTGGCACCAATTTCAGTCACAACCTCACGCCACATTTCTGTGCATTCCAACACATTAGCCTTATCGACCGAACAAAGTTTTTTACCGCGTAATTTTGCCAATTCAAAGGAAACGCGAGCAATTCTTTCTACTTCTTTTGAATTATAAGTCATAGTATTGAAGCCCTGTCTTGAGCCATCTGCAAGGGTTTTAACTCCCCTTGGTTCGCCAAAATAAAGATCACCAGTTAATTCGCGCACAATCATTATATCAAGACCAGATACAATTTCTTTTTTCAAAGTTGAGCTATCCGCCAAAGCATTAAAAACCGTTGCAGGACGCAAATTAGCAAAGAGTTCGAGTTCTTTACGGATTCCAAGCAAACCGCGCTCTGGACGATGTTTATATTCCAAACTTTCCCACTTTAAACCGCCAACTGCTCCTAGCAAAATTGCATCTGACTTTTTTGCTAAATCTAGTGTTTCTTGAGGAAATGGCGTGCCAGTTTTATCATAAGCAATTCCACCCAATAAAGCATTGTTAGTCTCAAATTTTTTATCAGTATTGTTTGAAAAAAAATCAATAACTTTTTTAGCCTGAGTAACCACTTCCGGACCAATTCCATCGCCTTCAAGAAGTAAAATATTTTTTGTCATTTTATGGTTTTAATAATTAAGGATAAATTATGCTAAGGTTGCTTAACTCGAAAAATAATTTCTCTTCAAGTTCTTTTTGCTTAGAATCAAGCCACTTTCCAACTTCTTCCTCAAAAGAAAAATAATTAGCACCAGAAATTGGTGATGAATACCAAATTTTTTGGGAAGCGCTATGGCGATTAATTACGTAAGTTTGAGAAGTTTCTTCAATGATAATTGTCAAAATTCCATCAGAATATTCAACATCCAATTTAGAATTTTTATCTTTTTCTTCAAGCCTTTGAGCAAGAGCCATAAGAAAACTTTCGCAATGTTTTAAAAAATCTTTTTCAAGCATAATTTTTAAGGATAAAGTTTTTTTATTTCCCAGCCATCATTATTTTCCAATCTAGAATAAACTTCTCTTTTATGAATTCTAAAATCACCCTCTTCCCAAAATTCAATTTTCTTAGGAACCACTCTAAAACCAGACCAAAAAGGAGGTCGTGGCACATTTTGTCCTTCAAAATCTTCTGTTACTTTTGAAATTCTATCTTCAAATTCTTGCCAATTTTCCATTTCACAAGATTGTTTAGAAGCCCATGCTCCAATTTGGCTGCCGCGTCTTCTTGAAGAAAAATAATCTTCAGCTTCTTTAACCGAAACTTTTTCAACTTTTCCTTCAATTCTAACTTGAAAACCCAAAATTCCCCAATAAAAACAAAGAGCAACATTAGGATTTTTGATTAATTCTCTGCCTTTTCTGCTAGTTAAATTAGTAAAAAAACAGAAACCTCTTTCATCAAACTTTTTTAACAGAATCATGCGAGATGATGGATTGTGATTCTCATCAACCGTTGATAAGCACATTGCAGTTGGCTCAATAATTTCTGATTTTTTGGACGCCTTATCAATCCAAGTAGAAAATTTTTGAAACGGCTCGCTAAATGAAGATTTATTAACTATAGTCATTTTATTTGAAAAAATTTTGATATGTTATAGTTTAAACCTACAAGGTTTTAACAAATTTAAAACAAAAATATGCATCCTAAGATAAAAATTACAGTTCAAATCGCAGCACTTTGCTTGATTGGCTTTATAGGAATTCAAATATTTAACTCATTTTGCAGCTTAAATTCTAACTGCACACCTTTCTATTTTTCTCGCTATTTTCCAAAAACTGAAGGCGATCAGCCAATAATAATCGCCTTTGAGTCTAAAAATTACATTGATGGTATTGAGTTTGTGCCTTATACTCCCTCAATCACAACGGTTATAAATAGAGTTAATTCTGTCAAATATGTTGCAAGAAATACCTCAAATCACTTAATTACCTTTAAGGCATTTATTGAAAGCGATCCAGATGATTTTGCTAAATCTTTAACCCTTTATAAATGTTTGTGCAGCCATGAAATTACTATAAAAAAAGGGGAAGAAATAACCTTGCCAATAGAATTTTTAGTTAAAAATGATGAAGAGGTAGAGTATAGTATTAGAAAATATAAAGACTTGGACTCGCCTTATAAAGTTTTTAAAATAAGATATAGATTGACTGAAACTACGAAATATTAAGCTGTTTGGTAGTTTTAAAATAGCACGAACTTAACAAAAGGCGAAATACAAACTTCGCCCCATCGCAACATAGCAGCAACGCGCTTCAGAGCGCTATCTAAACCTTTTTCCAAATCGTTTTATCGCGACCAATATCTTCAAGAATTATTCCATGCGAAGTTAATAAATTATTCCTTATCTCGTCAGCTTTTAAAAAGTTTTTTTCTTGCTTTGCTTTAAGGCGCAATTCAATTTGAGAATTAATAAAAGATTCGTCAATTCCTTCATTTTTAACATCTGCATTTAATAAATTCTTATCAAACAAACCAAGCAAATCAAGGCTTGCCGCAAATTGTTTTTTAAGTTCAAGATCATTATTAGTCTTTATTTCTTTTGCCATTTCATGAAGTAAGGCAATGGTTTTTGAAATATTAAGATCGTCAGCCAAGCATTCTAAAATCTGCGCTGGAACCACTGAATTGTCATTTGGTAAAAAATCTAAATCTAAAACTGAATAAAATTTCTCAATAGATTTTTTAGCGTCTTCTAAAGCTTTAAGATTGTAATCAAATGGTTTGCGATATTGTGTAGAAATAAGCATATAGCGAATCACTATACCGTTAATTCCCTGATCTAACAAATCTTTTACTGTAATAAAATTCTTTAAAGATTTACTCATTTTTTCGCCATTCACAGTTAAAAAACCATTGTGAATCCAGAACCGCGCAAAGTGAGAATTTTTTACAGCACAGCAAGTTTGAGCAATTTCATTTTCGTGATGAGGAAATTGCAAGTCGGCGCCTCCTCCATGAATATCAAAATCAGCACCCAAATATTTAAAACTCATCGCCGAGCATTCAATATGCCAACCGGGACGCCCATTTCCCCATGGGCTCGAAAAAATACTTGAAATGTCATCTTCTGCTGCCGCTGGTTTCCACAACACAAAATCAAGTGGATTTTTTTTATATGTAGCAATTTCAACGCGCGAACCAGCAATCATTTCATCAAGGCTGCGATTAGAAAGTTTTCCGTAATCCTCATAAGAAGAAACATTAAATAAAACATGTCCATCGTCACTTTTATAAGCAAAACCGTTTTTAATAAGCTGCTCAATCATATCAATCATTTCAGGAATATTGTCAGTAGCGCGCGGTTCAAATGTTGGGCTCAAAACATTTAAAGCAAAAATATCTTGATAAAAAAGTGCGATAATTTTTTTAGTTAATTCTTGAATGGAAGTTTTTTGCTCTTTTGCAGCAATATTAATTTTATCATCAACATCGGTAATATTTCTGACATAAGTTACTTTTGGAAAAATTCTTTTAAAAAAACGAAACCATAGATCATAAATTACTACGCTGCGAGCATTTCCTAAGTGAGGACGATCATAAACAGTTGGCCCACAAACATACATTTTTAAGTGCGCGGGATCTAATAAAGTTAATTCTTCTTCTTTTCTAGAAAGTGTGTTAAAAACTCTGATTTTAATTTTCGATTCTAGCATTTATTTGGTTAATTAATTTAGGAACCTCTAAAAAAACTGTCTTTTTGAGAAACTTTTTTACTCTACATAAAGTTCTTTCAAAATCTTATTGCGTAAGTAGTTTTTATTTTTTGTTCCTGAAAATTTTACTATCACTTCGCCATGCCTAGAAATCAACACGGTAAAAGGAATGCGGTTATTATAGCGAATATTTTTTCTTTGTAAAAATTCTAAAAATCCATCTTTAAAAGATAGATATTGTGGCGAAAAATAAACTTCACCAAATTTGTTAAGATAAGAACTTAGCATTTTAGCTTCAATATCGCGATCAATTGCCAAGGCAATTACCTTCAAATCAGTATTTTGAAACTCTCGCGCCACTTCGTTAATTGTTGGAAAATTTTTTGCACAAGTTTTGCACCAAGTAGTGTATATATAAAGCAATATTGGCTTACCTTCGGCTTTTTCAAACTCATTAGCTATCTGACCAGAGGTCATTGGCAATGGCTCTTGCTGGTTAAAAGTGATATTTTTAGATTCCGGTATTTTTATATCAAGATTAGCAACATTTTCTATAAAAAATTGCCATATAGCCAATCCTAGTAAGGCTCCAACAATAATAACGAGAAAAAACATTTTTATAATTTCCTTTGGTTTTTTGTGTTTCCAAGAATTTTTATAATCTTTTAGAGAAATAATTTTATTATTCATGGATAAAGAGATTGATCTTAAATGAAAAAGTAAAGTAGGATGTTTTTGGTATGAACCTTCCAATCTACGCAACTTTATTTAAAAATGTTACTTAAAATAAAAAATCTCAAGCTAAAAACCATAATTGGCATTTATCCTTGGGAAGAAAAAATAGATCGCGAGATTGTTATTAATATTGAAATTGATACCGATTTCAATCAATCTCTAAAAAGCGATGATATAAATGATACTATTGATTATGATTTTATTTCAAGCGCAGTAAAAAATTTAGTCGCTGAGAAAAAGTTTAAATTAGTTGAAAAAATGGCGCAAGAAATTATGGATTTAATCATGCAAAATCCAAAAGTAAAAAAGTGTAAATTAGAAATTGATAAAGTTGGATCAATCGACTTTATTGACTCCTTTTCCGTAACAATTGAACAAGAAAGAAAAAATGGATATTAAAACTACGCAAGTTTTAAAATTAATTAACTCTCATTTACGCATTAAGAAATTTTTAACAATTCTATCTTACTGCCTAATTGTTGGCGGCATTTTTATTTATGTTTTTTATGCTTTAAACCAAAATAATAATATTAAAATTATTTCTGATTACAAAGAGAATTTTAAAGATTATAAAACTGAAAAAGTGATGACAAATCCGCGCATAAATTTTCAGCATAGCAATAATAACATCTACCACATTAAAGCTAAAAAAGCTGTTCATGCCAGCGATCAAGAAATGGTCTTATTTAGCGTGTTTGCAACTGGCAATGTTGGAAATATAACCGCTGGCGAGTTAAAAATTGATGAAGAAGGTGATCATTTAGTTTTTTCAAAAAATCCAATTTTAATTTTAAATAAAACTAACAATATTCATGAGTAATAAATTTGGTCAAATATTTTCATTTACAACTTGGGGTGAAAGTCATGGTGAAGCAATTGGATGCGTTATTGACGGCTGTCCATCTTTAATTGATTTATCAGAAAATGATATTCAAAAATATCTCGATAAAAGAAGGCCGGGGCAATCAAAATTTACCACACAAAGACAAGAATTAGATCAGGTAAAAATATTGTCTGGCGTGTTTGAAGGCAAAACCACCGGAACTCCAATTTCTCTTATCATCTATAATCAAGATCAAAAAAGCGGCGATTATGGTGATATAAAAGATAAATTTCGCCCATCTCATGCTGACTATACTTATTTTGAAAAATATGGTATTCGCGACTATCGTGGCGGTGGCAGATCTTCAGCCCGAGAAACCGCAATGAGAGTGGCTGCCGGCGGAATTGCTAGAAAAATCTTAGCCAAAGAAAATATCGAAATTATTGGCTATTTAACTCAAATTGGCGACCAAAAAATTGATCCAAGTCGCATTGATTTTAATGAAATTGAAAATAATGATTTTTTCTGTCCAGATAAAATTGCCGCTAAGAATTTTGAAGATTATTTATTAGAGATAAGAAAATCAGGAGATTCAATTGGAGCCACAATAGAGTTGGTTGCACGAAATATTCCAACTGGATTAGGAGAGCCAATTTATGATAAATTAGATGCAAGAATTGCATCTGCTTTGATGGGAATTAATGCTGTAAAAGCTGTTGAAATTGGCATTGGAGTTGATGCTGCAACAAAAAAAGGTAGTGAGCTTGCTGATGAAATGTGGATGGAAAATAACAAGTTAAAATTCTCTTCAAATCATTCTGGCGGCATTTTAGGAGGAATTTCTTCTGGTCAAGATCTAGTCGCGCGCTTCACTGTAAAGCCTACTAGCTCTATTTTAATTCCAAGAAAAACTATCGATATTAACGGAAATAATAGCGAAATTATCACTAAAGGTCGCCACGATCCCTGCGTCGGAATTCGCGCCGTTCCTGTTGGAGAAGCAATGTTAGCCTGTGTTTTGGCTGATTTTTTATTGATGAAAAAAGCTAGATAATAGCAGTTCATCGATCAAAAATAACAACGGGCAATTATACTCCTTAGTAAATCTAGATATGGACATCATACCTAAGCTAATCTTGCACATTTCTGAGGCCAATTCGTCAACAAGGAATCTAACAATCCCTGTCATCCTTGATGCGAAGCGTCGAGGATCTCATAAGTTTACAAAACTTCATCAGATCCTCGGCTCTTTCAAGCCAAGGATGACGAGGGTTATTAAGATTCCTTATCGACGAATTGGTGTTTCTAACTTCGAATTTTTATTTTTTATCTACCTTGAGGATTTAATCGAAAGCGTTGACATTAATCTCTCAACCGCATCTGGCTGCGCTACAGGGCTTGGTGAAGCTGCAGATTCCGTTGTTGCTGGCGGCACATATTGAAATGGCGTTGCAGGTGGTGATATCACTGGTTTAAATTTTATTTCAAACCTCGCTGGCGGCAATACAACTTCTAGTCTTTGATCAGCTTCATCAGCTAAGCCAGATGCGGTAGCGGCAACATCTTTTTCTTTCCTTTGTTTTTTCCCAAATGTAGTTGCCTCCCAATCTTCTCCCTCCAGTGGCTTAGCCTTTTCCACAAGACCAAGTGGATCTACATGTCTTGATAATCTTTTTGGGACACCATCCCTTCCTTTAACTGGAACATATATCAAATCACCTTTATCTGGATAAACAGACACGGAGCCTTTGTCAATTTCGTCTATAAATGGCTTGAATGCACTATATAATGCAATAGATCTTTCATCAACTCTCTCTGAAAGCAAATTTTCCGTTGCTCCTCTGGCTAACAATAAAGCAGCCATATCAAGATTCCCTTTATCAAATGCCTCATGAAGCGCACTAGATTCTTCGTAAAGATAATTTGGATTAGCCCCATTATTTAATAATAACTCAACTATTTTAATATTACCATTTCTTGCGGCGCACATAAGAGCATCCTCTGCGGCATCACCCCACTCATCAAAACATGCATTAGCGTTACACCCATTTAATATTAATTCTCGCACCACATCTAGATGTCCATTTTCTACCGCTAAATAAAGAGTTGAAGCGCTTGGAACGGCGCCAATAAGAAACAAATCAATCACCATCTCGACATTGCCATTCTTTGCCGCAACATCTAATGTATTCATTTCCTCACCTTCCTCACCCTCCCCATCTTCACAAAAACATTTATCGTTTAATAGGTTGGGCAAAAGTTCTGGGCATTTTTCATTCGCAAGAATTAATAACCTATTAAATAATGGTGTGTTATTATTTTCTACCGCAATAAAAATAGCATTTCTTTCACCTTCAAGAGGAAAAAATTCATTTCTGTCAAATGCCTTATGCTTCAAATAACCATTTAAATAGCCAACATCACCTATATTTAAAATTTCTTCTATGCCTTCAGTGTAGGGAACTCGGTAGATACTCTCATCCAGCATAAAGCTAGATCCGGCAGCAGCTCCAGATCCACCACCAGCAGCAGCCCCTGCTCCACCACTAAAAAGCGCATCTACAGCATGTGGAAAAGCGGCGGCACCCAATCTTTCTCTTACTGTTTTCGCATGTTCTAGTGTTTTAACAACGTCAATATGATTTAGCTTGTTCGCAAGACTAATAATTTTGTCATATAAGTCTAAATTGGCTCCCCTAGATAATAGAGACACAACCAAGTCTACATCTCCATTAATTGAGGCAATGCCAAGTGGGGTACTAATTTCCGCTACTAAAGCAATGGGATTTTTTACAGCGTTAGGGGCTTCATAAAAAATCTCTTCAATAGGACGATCACCCATTGTTAAATTTTGGTTTATATCGCGATATTTACTAAACAATAAATTATATACATTACTTGACCCTTCAAGAATTGATAAAGCTAGACAATCACACCCTTTCTCATCTGTAACACTTAACATTTCTGTCGCATATCCACCCGAAGATGCTTTACTTAAAAACATTTCACACATTCTTGCATCGTCGTTTCTTGCAGCAATAATTAATGGTGTATCATGGTCACTTGCATGAAATTCTACAGTAAAAGCTATGTAATCATCTCCATCATAATGTAAAGCGGCACCTTTCTCTAATAATCTAGATACTATTTTATATCTATTTTTACTTTGTCCCATTGCAGCATAAAGCAATGCTTCATATCCAATATCATCAATTTCATATCCAATATCATCATATATAGGCGTATCTTCTTCATGACCTATATAACTTGGACTCGTAAGAGAATTTTCCATCTCGATAAAAAAATTAAAGATATCAATATGTCCATATTTTGCGGCTTGCGCTATTGGAAACGGAGTAGGGATATCGTCGCCATTTCTAACTCTATTTACCTCGAATCCTCGCCCTATCAATTCTTTAACAATGTCAAGATGTCCGTATTTTGTAGCTATATTTACAGCATTTTGCGGAAATCTACTTGGCCTTCCATCAAATTCTTCATAAAAAAGTTTTCCAGGCTCAATACTTGGAGCAAGAGCTTTAACTGAGTCTAAATCGCCTTCTTTTAAAGCTGTAAAAAATTCTTTTTCTATTTCTGAATTTCCTCTCACAAGATTATTTAAAAAAAATTAATTAAACCGCCCCACAACGCAAGTTAAGATATTTTTTAACCTGAATTGGTATTAATAGATTTAACCAACATTTCAATCGCTCTTTTCTCTCCATTTGGATGATCCCAAACATAGGAAACTATGGCTAGAAAATCAGCGCCGGCTTTAACAATTGGAGAGCAATTTTCAGCGGTAATTCCCCCTATTGCAACTATTGGCAAATCAGTTAATTCGTTGCACCAACTAATGATTTCAACAGTTGGCTTTCCTTGAGAATTTTTAGTTTTACTAGGAAAAAAAGTTCCAAAAGAAAGATAATCAGCTCCTTGCTCAGCAGCTTCTATCGCCAGATGACGAGAGTCATAACAACTAGCACCAATGATGAAATTTTTTGGCGTATTTTTTCTAATTTCTTTAATTATTCCATCTTCAGCACCCAAATGAACCCCGCCAGCACCTATTTCTAGGGCTATTTCATAAAAATCATTAAGTAAAAAAAGGCAATTATTTTCATCGCAAATTTTTTTTAATTCTTTAGCGATTTTAACAACTTCAGTTTTTTCATAGTCTTTAAGGCGCAGTTGAAATGCTGGAATTAAGCCAGTTTCCAGCGCTGATGAAAGTTTGGCAGAGAATGTTTTTATTTCGATTTTTGGCGGGCTGATTAGATATATTTTGGTCATGGTTTAAATCTTAAAAGAGGTTATAAATGCCAGTTCGCCGATACAAAACCCTCGAAACTCGTCATCCTTGGGCCGAAGGGTTAGAGGATCTCGTGAATTTGACTTGGAGGTTCTAAACTCAGGAGATCCTCGAAGCTTCGCTTCAAGGATGACGGGCTTAATATGTTTTTTATCGGCGGAACTGGCGTTTAAAAATTTGTCACTCCGTTGCAAAAGTTTTCACTCCGTTGCAAAAGTGTTAACCCATTGCAAAAGTGTTAACCATTGCAAAAGCGTTAACCCATTGCAAAAGTGTTAACCCGTTACCAAAGTGTTAACCCGTCGCCAAAGCGTCACTCATTGCAAAAGCGTCACTCCATTGCAAAAGCGTCACTCCGTTGCCAAAGTGTCACCCCGTCGCATGACGGGGTCCATTTCGTCAGGATCTCAATTTTAAATTAAGTTGAGAATTTGCGACCAGAGATGGACCCCGTCATGCGACGGGGTGACACTTTGGCAACGGAGTGACAACTTTTGCAATGAGTGACGCTTTGGCGACGGGTTAACACTTTTGCAATGGGTTGACACTTTTTGCGACGGTTTGACACCTTGGCGACGTGGTAACAACTTTGGCGACCGTTATAATGACTTTTACGATTAGATGACAACTTTTTAAAATATAACAACTTAAAAAATGTATAACAGTTTAAAAAGTGTATAGCAGCTTAAAATAGTAAATAACTACTTCTTTCTTCTAAAAAATGCCGGAACATTTAGAATATCATCTTCAATTTTATTACCACTTTCAGTAACTTCTTCATCGTCAAAAACCGTTGCACCAAAAAATTCGCGACGCTTTTTTTCAGCGGCTTTTGATTTTGTATCTAAAATTTCTGGCTCTTCTGCGCCTTCATCATCTAAAATTGATAATTTTTTAGTCGAAGATTTTTTAGTTGGTTTTAACTTTACTTCTTCAACTTCTATTTCAATTTCCATTTCTTCTTCTGGCTGTTTTTCAACTTCATTTTTATTTTTTGAAGAACTCATAAAGTTAAATAAGCTAAATCCAGAACCTTCCTTTTTTTCTTTACGGGCAGTTTTTTTCTCAGCTTTTGGAACAATCGTTTTTTTGATTTCAATTTTTTCTTCAATATATTCTTCTACAACTTCTTCATAATCATCTTCATCATCAGCTTCTGCAGCAAAAAAACTCGCTTGATTAAAAGTATTTTTTTCAGATTTAGAATCTCTTTTTTCAGCAAAATTTTCTTCTCCATAGCTAGGATTAGCTTCTTTTAAGTAAGTTTTTTTAGGTTTAAAATTTACATCACTAATTTCTTCAATTTCGTCAATTTCTGGCTTAAAAGAAGATCCGGTATCAAAGAAACTTTTATTGCCAGAAATTGTAGCGCTTTCATTTTTACTATCAGAAACGCTAATTTTAAATCTGCTTGGCTCGTGACTTTCATGCGATCTAAGTGAATCGCGCTTGAACTCTTCAATATCAATTCCAGTTGCAACAACTGAAATTCTAATTCTTCCTTTCATATCTTCATTAAAAGCAGAACCAAAAATAATATTAGCATTTGGATCAACTTCTTTTTTAATTGCATTCACCGCCATATCAGCTTCAAATAGCGTCATATCAGGGCCGCCGGTCATATTTACTAAAACACCTTTCGCACCTTTGATTGAAATATCATCAAGTAAAGGATTAGAAATAGCGGCTTCGCAAGCTGCAATAGCACGATTTTCACCAGTTGCTTCTCCGGTTCCCATCATTGCTTTACCCATTTTTGTCATGATAGTTCTAATATCAGCAAAATCTAAGTTTACTAAACCCGGCATGGTTATTAAATCTGTAACTCCGCGAACACCGGCGTGTAAAACATCGTCAGCCATTTTAAAGGCAGATTCAAAAGTTGTATGTTCGTTAGCAATTCTAAATAAATTTTGATTTGGAATAACGATTAAAGTATCAACATATTTTTTTAGCTCTTCAATACCACTAATCGCTGTTTCCATGCGATATTTTCCTTCGAAGTGAAATGGTTTTGTAACTACACCAACAGTTAAGATATCTCTTTCGCGTGCAAGTTTTGCAATCACTGGAGCAGCTCCAGTTCCGGTTCCGCCACCCATACCAGCGGCGATAAAAACCATGTTACTTCCTTCTAAAAATCTTTCAATTTCTTCAACATTTTCTTCGGCAGCAGCGCGTCCGCGATCAGGAAAAGAACCGGCTCCTAGACCTCTAGTTGTTTTTAATCCAAGTTGAATACGATTTTCTGCCACAGAATTAGCTAAAGCCTGAGCATCAGTATTTGCCGCAATAAATTCAACACCTTCAAGATTAGCGCGAATCATGTTGTTAATGGCATTTCCACCGGCGCCACCAACTCCAAAAATTGTAATTTTTGGTTTAAGAAGCTCTGGGTGAGGAATATCGATTTTTAGAGACATAGTAGATGAACTTTTTGATTTTTTAGTTGGTTTCATTGATAGCTAAATTTTAAAAAAATTATGGTAGAGATATTTTATAACTCTTTTTTAACAAGTGAAAAAATAATCTGCAATTTGTTTGGTATAAATATTTTTATTGCCGAATTGATATTTACTAAGAAAGCAATAAAGCAGCCAATCCTAAAAAAACCAAAAAAGAAAAAGCGTCGGTTATAGTAATTAAAAATACTCCCGATGAAATTGCTGGGTCAAACTTCATTTTATGCAAAAGAAGTGGAATCATAGAGCCAAAAAAACCACCAATTACAACTGTGGTAAAAATTGCCACTGCAAAAACTAAACTTAGCTGCAAATCATGTTGCCATAAATATGAGGTAATCATTGCAATCATTGCTAAAACAAATCCATTAAATGATCCAACTAAAACTTCTTTTACTAATATTTTTAAAGCACCAACATTACTTATTTCTTTAGTTGCAATTGCGCGCACCAATATTGTTAAAGCCTGCGTTCCAGCATTGCCTGCAAGTGATGCAACAATTGGCATTAAAACAGCAAGTGCTACAATTTTTTGAATTTGATTGGAAAAAATTGCAATAATTATTACCGCAAGTGAGCTAGTCATTAAGCTAGTTAATAGCCAAGGAACCCTAGATTTAGCAGTGGCAAATGATGATGAATGAAAGTTAGCGTCATGCACACCACCAAGTAATAATATATCTTCTTCCGCTTCTTCTTGTAAAATATCGATAATGTCATTGGCGTAAATAACGCCAACTAGCGTTCCTTTTTCATTTGTAACAGGTGCGTAAGTAAGGGAATATTTACTAAAAATTTGCGCCGCTTCTTCTTTATCCATATTTACCGAAAGCGCTTTCAAATCATCATCTTCCATGATTTGAGACATTAAAATATGTTTTTTATTTTTTAAAATTTTACTAATCATCACTTCTGAAATTGGATGAAAATTATCATCAACTAAAATTAAATAGTGAAAATCATCGGGCAAATTTGGAGTGTTTTGTAAGTGATATGTTGCTTGAGCGACGCTCCAATCTTTCTGCACTGCAATAAAATTTTGCTGCATCAAACGACCAACTGAATTTTCTGGGTAAGAAAGAGCTTCTTCAATTTCACTTCTTTTTTCTTCAGAAACCAAATGTAAAATTTGATTACGACCATCATCTTCTAGGGTTTCAATAACCTGCACCGCATCGTCAATTTCTAGCTGTCCAATGAATTTCGCACTATCTTTAGTTCCTAAAAATTCTATGACTTCATTTTTTAGATCATCACTAATGTAAGTTAAAATTTCTGGATCAATTTTATCAGAAACGATTGAGACTAATTTTATTCTTTGATCAAAGGCAAGTGAAGATAAAAAATCAGCTTGATCTGCTGGGTGAAGTTCTAAGAAGAGCTTTGAAACTTGACTAGTTAGGTCGTTAGCAAGTGAGTTAAGAATTCTGGCTCTGATATTTTGATCAATTCCAAACTCAGATTCATGATTTTCGTGTTTTTTATCGATAGCCATATTTGATTTGGAATTTGTGTTTGGGTATATAAAAACTCTGGCGCTAGTTGTTATCAAGCAAGGGTAAAATCACACTTCGACAAGCTCAGTGTGACATCGAGGATTGTTTTAACGCCAATTCAAGATAAAAAATCTATCAATCCTCGTCATCCCTTGGCTTGAAGGTTTAGCATATCTCTTCGAAGCCTCAGCTGGGTGTGGTTTGTAACCGCGCCCATTCACCTCATGCAAAAAATTTAAATCTATAATTGTTTAAATATTGCATGAAATATTAGGGCGGAGTTACAAACTCCGCCCAGCTGCGAGACTATATAAATATCCGTCTAAAACATCTATAATAAGGTTCTAGCCAATAAAAGTCGCCTTCACAATTTCATCTTCTAAGTTAATTGAAATTTTATTATTTGTTTTATCAACTAATAATTCCAAAAAGTTAAAAATATTTTTAGAAAATAATTTGCTAGCATCAGCAGCAAGGCGGCTTGAAAAATTATCATAGCCAATAATTTTTACACCATTAACTTCTTTAATTTTTCCACTTTCAGTTAGAGCGCAATTTCCGCCGTTAACCGCAGCCAAATCAACGATGATTGATCCAGATTTCATGCCCAATACCATTTCTTCAGAAATTAAAATTGGCGCTTTTTTACCTGGAATTAATGCGGTTGTAATCACAACATCTTGGCTTTTAATTGTATCTTTCAACAATTGCTCTTGGCGTTTTTTATAATCTTCACTCATCTCTTTTGCATAAACGCCATTATTAGCTTCAGAGCTTTCGTCTTTTACTTCAATAAATTTTGCACCCAAACTTTGAACTTGCTCTTTTGCAGCTGTTCTAACATCAAAAGCGCAAACTATTCCACCAATTCTTCTAGCGGTTGCAATAGCTTGCAAACCAGCAACGCCAGCACCAATAATCATAAATTTTGCTGCAGAAATTGTGCCAGCGGCAGTCATCATCATTGGAACTGCTTTTGGCAATTCGTAAACCGCATCAATAACCGCGCGATATCCAGCTAAGTTGCTTTGTGATGATAAAACATCCATGGTTTGCGCGCGAGTTATTCTTGGTAAAAGTTCAAGTGCAAAAGCAGCGATTTTATTTTCTTTAAAAAAAGCAACTGTTTCTGGCTGTAAATGAGGATTTAAAAGAGCGATAAAAATAGCGCTTGGCTTTAATTTTTTAAGATCAATTTCAACTCTTTGCACCGCAATAATAATATCAACTTCTAACAATATAGAATTAATATCTGGCAAAATTTTTGCGCCAGCTTTTTCAAAAACATCATCAGAAATTCCTGATTTTATTCCGGCTTTCGTTTCAACAAAAACTTCAATTCCTAATTTTTGATATTTTGCAAGTAAATCTGGGGTAATTGCTACACGATTTTCATTTTCGATTGTTTCTTTTAATACCAGAAGTTTCATAAATTTAAATAAATTATCATTAAAAAAGCTCTTTGAAAGAAAGTCTCTAATTTAGTACCTAGAATCATCCTTCGACAAGCTCAGGATGACATCGAATAAGCGACAAGCTCCGGATGAAATCAAGCAAGCCAAAAACATAAAACTCGATGTCATCCTGAGCTTGTCGAAGGATGATTCTGGTCGTAGAATTATACGCTCTTTTTCAAAATCACATCAGCAAATTCCTTGCACTATAACACCAAAAAAAGCGAATGGTGCGGTCGAGAAGATTTGAACTTCCACGGGTTTTACCCCACAACGACCTCAACGTTGCGCGTATACCATTCCGCCACGACCGCAAAAACTATTTAACCAATGGTTTTAATCGATTTAATGCCACAATAAAAACTGATAAATCAGGATTTGGATGAGATTTGACATCTGCAATAAAATTATCAAAACGCTCAACTAAAAACCCAACTGTATTAATCCAATTATTAACTGAATTAACTTCACATATATCTTTTTCATTGCAACTAAACTCAACTATTTGTTTAGCGATTTTCATCTGATAGCTATAAAGATCTTCTAGAATTGTTTTGCTAGAAAGTTTTTGCCAATTGCTATCAACATTTAAATTTGAAACTTTACTACGCAACCATTTTAGAGAAAATCTTGTTCCGACTGCAAAATAAATTTTTGCGATAGTTTCAAGATTAAATTTTGAAGCTTCAGAAATTTCAGCAATATCAAAAGCCGAAGCAACCGCGTCCATTCCAGCAATTCTGCTAGCTAATTTGCGATCAACATCTTTAGTGCAATATTTAACGACTTTTCTTTCAAAAGATTCTCTAGAAGCTTGCGCTAATGCTTGGGGCAAGAAAGAAGATAATTCATCAGCAATTTTTCTAAAACGAGCCACAATTGGAGAAAGTCCGCCTTTAACTTGATTTCTTATTAGCCATAAAATTGATCTTTCTAATAATTTGCTAGCGCTAGTAAACATTTGAGATTGAGTATGAGCAGAAACTTTTCCGTCAAGACTTTCAATCTCTTCCCAAACCTCTCTTAACCTGAAAGAGTCGATAGCAATGATTAAATTTTTAACCACATTAACTGTGTCAAAACCACTATTTTGAGAAATTTGATTTACAAAAGTAATTCCAACTCGATTTACTACAAAATTTGTAATTTGAGTGGCAATAATTTCTTTTCTAAGTTGATGACTTGAAACTTCATCAGCAAATTTTTCCTGCATTAATTTTGGAAAATAAGAAAATAGCTCACTTTCAAAATATTTATCTTCAACCAAATCAGAAGCTAATAAACTGTTGTAAATATCCATTTTGGAATAGGCCAACATTACACAAAGCTCTGGTCTTGTTAGGCCAATTTTTTCAACTTGTCTTTTTTCAATTTCTTTTTTTGACGGTAAAAATTCAATTTTACGATTCAATAAACCAGATTTTTCAAGCTTATCTAAAAATTGTGCTTGATCTCCAAGCGCAAGAGCATGTTGTGAATTAGCGATTGAAATTGCCTGAGTTTGTAGACGATTGTCATTTAAAACAAGATGCGAAACATCGTCAGTCATGGCTTCCAGCACTTTGTTTCTTTCTTCTATGGTAATTTTATTTGCTTTCATCGCTTGAATTAAGGCGATTTTAATATTTACCTCATGATCAGAACAATCAACGCCAGCCGAATTATCCATTGCATCTGTGTTAATTTTTCCACCAGCAAGAGCAAATTCAATACGACCTTTTTGAGTAAATCCTAAATTACCACCCTCACCCACCACTTTGCAGCGAAGATCACTGCCATTGATGCGAAGAGTGTCATTAGCGCGATCGCCAACATCTTGATTTGACTCATCAGCAGCTTTTACATAAGTGCCAATTCCACCGTTCCATAAAAGATCAGCCGGCGCTTTAAGAATTGCTATAATTAAATCATTTGGAGTTAATTCATTTTCTTCAATAGCTAAAACTTCTTTAATTTCAGGAGAAATTTTTATTGATTTCGCGCTTCTTTCAAAAATACCGCCACCTTTCGAAATTAACGATTGGTCGTAATCCATCCAAGATGAGCGTGGTAAGTTAAACATTCTGCTGCGTTCAACAAAAGATTTTGCTGCATCAGGATTTGGATCAAGGAAAATATGCATATGATTAAAGGCAGCCACCATCTTAATGTGCTTCGATAATAACATTCCATTTCCAAAAACATCTCCAGCTAAATCACCAATTCCAACGCAGGTGAAATCTTGACTTTGTATGTCGATTCCCATTTCACGAAAATGACGCATAACTGAAATCCAACCACCTTTTGCAGTGATTCCCATTTTTTTATGATCATATCCAACTGAACCACCAGAAGCAAAAGCATCACCAAGCCAAAAATTATATTCAGCAGAAATAGAATTTGCGATATCTGAAAAAGTTGCGGTTCCTTTATCTGCAGCCACAACAAGGTAAGGATCAGACTCATCATGCATCACAACATTTTTTGGATGCTCAATTTTTCCATTAACCACATTATCAGTAACATCTAACATTCCGCGAAGCATTATTTTATAGCATTCAATGCCTTCTTTTTGTATTTCATCGCGACTTAATCCTGTCATATCGCTTTTTATAACAAATCCGCCTTTTGAACCAACTGGAACAATCACTGCGTTTTTAGTCATTTGAGCTTTCATCAAACCCAAAACTTCAGTTCTAAAATCTTCTTGACGATCAGACCAACGAAGCCCGCCACGAGCGACTTTTCCACCTCTTAAATGTATTGCTTCAACTCTTGATGAAAATACAAAAATTTCTGCATGAGGCAATGGAAGAGGTAGTTCTGGAACTTTTTTGCAATCAAATTTAAAGGACATATAACCTTTAAAAGCGTTATTAGCTCCAACTTGATAACAATTGGTGCGAAGTGTTGCATTTATTATGTCAAAAAATCTTCTGATTACCACGTCATCAGCAATATCTTTTACATTAACCAAACTTTCTGTTATTTTATTTGAAATTTTTTCAATTTCTTTTTTGCGCTCATCAACAGTAATTTTTGAATTTGGATTGAATTTTGCATCGAATAATTCAAGCAACATTTTTGTTATATTGCTATATTTTACTAAAGCTTCCGCAATGTAAGAACTGCTATATCTAAAACCAACTTGATATAAATATTTAGAGTAAGCGCGAAGTATATAAATTTGCTTCCAACTTAAATCAGCAGAAACCACCAATCTATTTAAAAAGCCCACTTGAGCGGTTTTTTCCCAAATTAAAGAAACTGTTTTTTCAAAATTTAATTTAATTTTTTCAGAAAATTTATGCCCAGATTTACTTAAATTTAAATGAAAATAATGAACCCAAACTTTAACATTTGATTTAACCCTTCCATCTTCAGAAATGTTAACAACATAAGTATGTTCTTGAATTACATTAAAACCAAAACTTTCAAGAATTGGCATTATAATGGAAAGAATTAACTCTTGTCTTGGACTGTAAATTTTAAGCTCTGTAATATCATCTGCTAATAGCTCAGTTGATTTATAAAGACTGAATATTGCAGAATCTTTTTTTAGACATTCTTCAATATGAGAAATGTCAATTGCAGCGCGTTTTGGATCAAAACGATTATAATAACTAACCGAAAAAGCGTCTTTATATTTGGCAAAAAAAGCTATGCTTTGTTGACTATTTTCGAATCTTCCCTTGATTGCATCTCTTAGATCATCACTCCAAACTTTGGTCATTTTAGTGATTTTTCTTTCAACCATCTCTTCTTCAACATGCGGAATTCCCTTGTTAGTTCTTACTATAACATGAAATCTAATTAAGTTTGAATCGGTAATTTGAACAAAAGAATCAGCAATTTCTCCTTGATAAATTTCAGCTAAATAATCTCTAATTTTATCGCGCAGTTCAGAATTACTGTGATCGCGCGGCGTAAAAATTAAACAGCTAACGAAACGATTGAATTTATCTTTACGAGCAAAAAACCTAACTTGTGATCTGCCACAAACCGCAACAATTCCAGTAGCATTTTTCAATAAATCTTCAGCGCTAATTTGGAAAAGTTCTTCTCTTGGATATGATTCCAAAACTGAAACTAGGTCTTTGTAATTATGGCTGCCTTTAATAAATTCAGAATCTGCAATAACCTTGGCAATTTTATCGCGCACCAAAGGAATTGAGCTTGGACTGTGATAATAAGCTGCAGATGTAAATAAACCAACAAACCTAAATTCACCTATAACCTTTCCATCTTGCGAAATTTTCTGAATACGAATTCTTTCGGCATTGGCAATTCTATGAATTTTTGAACGATAACGAGATTTTAAAATTTCTACTATGTAAGGATTTTTAACTGAATCACAAACTTCTTCCACTGAAGAATTTAGAACTTCAGGTCTTAAATCAAGATGGCTTGAGCGAAATACTCCAAAACCAGAATCTTTCACTTCTTCCAATTCATATTGATTTTTTTTAACTTCTTTTACATCAAATTCTTTAGCGCCAAGAAAAATAAAATTACCATCTATAGCCCATGAAATAAAATCACTAATTTCAGATATTTCTTTAGAATTTTTGGCAATTTTTTTAGCATTAACAACTTGATTTTGAGCCTTTTTAGCAAGGTCAATCATGCTTTTCCAATCATTAACTACTAGCGCAACAGTATTTAAAATTTTAGCAATATTTTCTTTCAAATCACTAGAATCTGACTCGAGTAAAATTTTTTCTAAATGAAGGTGGATTAAAGATTCTTGTTTAGCATTTTTGTCAGCAGTAATTTTTTGCAAATTACCATCTTTATCGCGAATAACTGAATAAATTGGGTGAACAATATTTTTAATTCTAATGCCTTGTTTATCAAGATAAGCAACGATTGAATCCACTAAAAATGGCATATCATCATTAACAATGTCAATGAAGGTAAATGGAGATTCAAACCCGTCTTTTTCTAAAGTTGGATTATAAATTCTAACATTTGTTGTTTTTGGATTAATTTGATTAAAAAAACCAAATGTTAAAACAACATCATTATAGATATCTTCAATTGAGTAATTATCAAAATCTCTCGTTTGATTTTGTGAATAAAAAATTTCTATAAATTTCAAAAACTCTTCTTTTTTAAAGCCTTTTGGTTGCTTTTGCTTATCAGAGAAATCAATGATTTTTTTAATAAAATTTTGCATTCTTTAAACTAAATTTATTTTTTAATTAAAATTACAACCAGCTGCATTCCTTCTTGTCTAGGACTAACTTCTGGTTTTGCAAATTCTTGCGTATCTTTTAAAATATTTTCCATCATGGCTCTAGCAAGGTCGATATGAGTAATTTCTCTTCCTTTCATTCTGATAAATAATTTAACTTTATCTCCTTGATCAACGAATTTATGAGTATGTTTAATTTTTGTGTCATAGTCGCCTTTGCCAATATTTAGGCTCATCTTCACTTCTTTTACCTCAACCACTTTTTGCTTCTTTTTAGCGTCTGAAGCTTTTTTCTGCATTTCATATTTCATCTTACCAAAATTTGCAATTTTGCAGACTGGTGGTGACACATTTGGTGAAACCTCAACCAAATCTAAATCAACTTCTTGAGCCATTCTCATGGCTTCAGCAAAATCAACCACTCCTATCATTTTTCCATCTTGATCTATGAGTCTAACTTCTTTAACTCTGATTTGTTCATTAATCCGAAATAATTTATCGGCATTTGCAGCTTCTTGTTGTCTTGTTGGTTTCACAGATATTTTTTTAATTGTTAAGAAAGACGAGGTAATTTTACTAGTTTTTAACCAATAGCTAGGTTACAGAGCCTAAATTACATACTCAACTCCTAAATTTCAACTTTAATAACTTGGTTTGCGATTATCATGTTTTTAGCTTACAAAAAAAACCACAAACAAACTCCAAAAAAATAACAAAAAAGGGTTTGGCAAATAAAAAACTATTTTTCCTCAACTTGGCGCTTCAAATCTCGCCAATATTGCATTCTTTTTTTAATATCTCTTTCAAATCCTCTTTCATTTGGTTGAAAAAAAGTTGGGCGGGATTTTTTTAATAATTCTTCTGGAAAAAATTCCTGACCAGAAAAGCAATTAGGAGTGTCGTGATCGTAAATATATCCATCGCCATAACCTTGCTCTTTCATCATTTTTGTTGGAGCATTTAAAATATTTTTTGGTGGATTTAAATGAGTTGTTTTTGAAGCTAAGTCAATTGCGGCTTTGTGAGAAATATAGCTAGCGTTTGATTTTGGCGCAGTTGCGCAATAAATTGTAGCGTGACTTATTGCATAATCACCTTCCGGACTTCCTAAAAAATCATAATTTTCTTTTGCCGCCATCACCTGAAGAAGCGCGTTTGGGTCAGCTAAACCAATATCTTCAGTAGCAAATCTTGCAAGGCGACGCAAAATGTAATAAGGATCTTCTTTTGCTTCCAGCATTCGCGCTAAATAATAAAGCGCGGCATCAACATCAGAGCCACGCAAAGACTTATGAAATGCACTAATTAAATTATAATGAAAATCACCTTTTTTATCAAAATGCGCAGAGCGTTTTGAAATTATATTTTTTAAATCAGAAACGCCAATTTCTTTACCGTCTAAATTAAATAATTCTTCACAAGCGTTTAAAAGATAGCGCGCGTCTCCACAAGCTAGATTAATTAAAGCTTCTTTTGCCTCAGAAGTTAATGGTATTTTTTTCTTAAAAAATATTTCCGCTCTATCTAAAAGCTGCATCAAAGATTTTTCATCTAAAGATTTTAGAGATAAAACTTTGCAACGCGAAAGTAATGCTGAATTAAGATGAAATGATGGATTTTCAGTTGTGGTAGCGACTAAAATTATTGTGCCATCTTCAATGAAGGGTAAAAATAAATCTTGTTGAGTTTTGTTAAAATGATGAATCTCATCAATCATTAAAATTGTTTTTTTTGCCTCAATTAAACTTTCTTGCAAGCCGACCCTTCTGGCATTATCAATAATTTTTCTAATATCTTGAGCACCAGAATTTATTGCTGAAATTGCGATAAATTCAGCATCAATAATTTTTGCTAAAGACTTGGCGATAGTTGTTTTTCCAACTCCGGGAGGCCCCCATAAAATTAGAGATGGAATGTTTTTTGATTTAATGACTAAAGAAAGTGCGCCATTTTCACCAAATAAATGATCTTGCCCTATGACATCTTGTAAATCTTGTGGACGCAATAAATCAGCTAGAGGACGGGTTTTGTTTTTCATATTTTTACTGAATTTATAAAAAGGGGTCAGACCCCTTTTGCTTGAAAGGGGTCAGACCCCTTTTGCATTTAAAGAAGTGTTTTTACTAAATTAATAATCGATTCCACCCCGATTCCTGCTTCTTCTTGCATTACGTCAATTTTATTTTGCTCGATAAATTTATCCGCCATAAAAAGTGAGCGAAATTTAAAATTAGCACGATCAAGCAATCCTTTATTTAATAAAAATTGAGTAATTAAAGAACCAAATCCACCAATAGCGCCCTCTTCAATTGTAATTAAAATCTCGTGATTTTTAGCTAAATTTTCAACCAAATTTTCGTCAAATGGTTTGGCAAATCTAGCATCTGCAATAGTTATTTTTAGATTGAGTTTCTCTTCTAAAATTTTTGCTGCCGCTTTGGCATTTTTTAAAATTGCACCATAAGAAATAATTGCAACTTTTGACCCTTCTTGAATTAAGCGTCCTTTACCAATTTCTAAAATTTCATCATCGTCAAAATTTATTTCAAACTCTGCGTCACCGCGCGGAAAGCGAAATGCACTTGGACGATCGTTAATTTCATTTGCAGTGTTAATCATTTTAACCAACTCCTGTCCATCTGCAGCAGCCATTAAAACAAAATCTGGTAAATTTATAAGATAAGAAATATCGAAAGAACCCGCGTGGGTTGGGCCATCCGCACCAACAAAACCAGCGCGATCAATTGCAAATCTTACTGGCAATTTTTGCACCGCAACATCATGAACCACTTGATCATAGGCTCTTTGTAAAAAAGTTGAATAAATTGTTGCATATGGCTTTAAACCTTCACAAGCAAGACCAGCTGCAAAAGTTACTGCGTGCTGCTCAGCAATTCCAACATCAAACATTTTGTCTGGATGATTTTTAGCAAAAATATCCAAGCCAGTTCCACCCGGCATTGCCGCAGTAATTGCAAGAATTTTATTATCTTTATTGGCTAATTTAGAAAGTCTGGTGCCAAAAATTTTACTATAATTTGGATAAGAAGCTTTTGGCTTATCTTGCACGCCGGTTTTTGGATCAAATTTTGCCACCGCGTGAAGTCTGTCATCACTCTGCATGGTTTCAACATATCCTTTTCCTTTTTGGGTTACACAGTGAATTAGAATTGGATCTGTTGAATGATCATCGCGAATATTTTTTAGAATTGGCACTAATATATCTAAATTATGACCATCAATTGGCCCAATATAGTAAAAACCCATTTCTTCAAAAATATTGCCACCCATCCACCATTCTTTAGCGGCTTTTTCAAATTTACGAGGATATTTTCCAATAGATTCTGGAAGCTTATTTGCCAACTTTTTAGTTAAATCACGAATTTTTAAATAAGATTTAGACGAAGCTAAACGAGATAAATAATGTGACATTGCGCCTGTTGGAGGAGCAATTGACATGTCGTTATCATTTAACATAACGATTAAGCGATTATCATGAAAAAAACCATCTTCAAGGGCGCCCGCATTATTCATTGCTTCATAAGCCATTCCCGCACTAATTGCGCCATCGCCTATTACCGCAATTACATGAGATTTTTCTTGTTTAAATTTTTTTGCTACACAAATTCCAAGTGCAGCAGAAATTGAGGTAGAGCTATGTCCCGCGCCAAATGGATCATATTCGCTTTCCGCTCTTCTGGTAAAACCCGCCAAACCTTCAGGCTGACGAATTGTTGGCATTTTATCTCTGCGACCAGTTAAAATTTTATGAGGATAGGCTTGATGACCAACATCCCAAATTATTTTATCATCAGGCGTATTAAAAACATAATGCAAAGCAGTTGTAAGTTCAACCACACCAAGCCCAGCGCCAAGGTGTCCGCCGGTTTTAGAAACGACAGAAATAGTTTCATAACGCAATTCATCAGCAAATTTTTGTAAATCAGATTCAGGAATCTTCTTTAAATCTGCTGGAATTTTTATTTTATCAAGCAAGGGTGTTTTTGATTCATCAATCATTGATAGTTGCGACTTGTGTTTGTATAATTATTGTGATTATCGGGTTTACTCTTTACAGCCTAAATTCTTATTCACTTCTTTTCAACTAAACCTTTTTTAAAAAATTGAAACAGATAGCAAAACAATTCATCTTTTCAAAGGAATTAAATCTGCTTTTTTTAAGCGTTTTTCTTTTTGCATCTGCAATGGGAATAGATTTCGTAACCTTTCCCGCCATTTTAAGTCAAAATGGAGTTGATGCAGGAAGAATTGGAATTGCCGCAACATTTGATATTATTGGCGGAATTTTAATGTCGCTTTTTTTAAGCAAATTAGTTGCTCGACTTGGTGTAATCAAGGCTTTATTTATCTCTTCTTTTTCTTACGCATTCGCAATTTCTACAATATATTTTTATCAAAATTTTTATCTTTGGATAATTATTTGTTTTGCCATGGGAGGATTTTGGTTTGTTTATGTAATCTCTAGACAAGCTTGGATAAACTCTTTAGTTGACGACACTAGGCGCGGAGTTGCGCTTGGAATTTTTAGCATGATGATTTCAGCTGGAATTGCAGTTGGACCAGTAATTGCAAGTGTTTTAGGAGCCAACAACTATATATCATTTATAGCTTCCGCCGCTTTAGCTATTGTGTCTTTTTTAGTGATTTTGCCAATTAAACATAAATCACCATCTAGCGTAGCTTCTAAAAAAATCGCATTTAAAGAGTTTTTTAAAAACAACCCAAGATGCTTTTTAGCCCGATTATTTCTTGATTTTCTATGTTATTGCTTAATGGTTTTTAGTGTAACTTTTGGCAAAAATATTGGCTTAAGCCCTGAAAAATCTGGACTATTGATTAGCGCTTACATGATGAGTGGTTTTTGCGATGTTTTAGTTGGTTTCTTATTAAAAAAGCAAGATCCCTACAGACTTATTAACATTGGCTTCTTAGGGTGTTTAAGTTGTTTTTTGGTGATTATTTTTTATCACTATTCTTATTTTTTCTTATTAACATTATATTTTATTTTTGGAATTTTTGTTGCTCTAATTTATGTTTCGGTTTTTACCGCGGCAAATAAAGATTACGATAAAGAAAAATTAATCGCCGCCAATGCAACTTTTCAATCAATTGGCTCGCTAGGATCACTCGCAAGCGGTTTAA